>JBDTMR010000075.1:0-8053 GCA_039934175.1 Sphingomicrobium sp. | reverse complement strand
GGATGTCGAGACGGACCGAGGCGTAGAATTTCAGCGCATTGCCGCCGGTCGTGGTTTCGGGATTGCCGTACATCACGCCGATTTTCATTCGAACCTGGTTGATGAAGATGACGGTACAGCGCGACCGGCTGATCGAACCGGTCAGCTTACGCAGCGCCTGGCTCATCAAACGAGCCTGGAGGCCAACGTGGCTGTCGCCCATCTCGCCTTCGATTTCCGCGCGCGGGACGAGGGCCGCGACCGAATCGATGACCAGCACATCGATGGCATTGGAGCGCACCAACGTGTCGACGATTTCCAGCGCCTGTTCACCCGTATCGGGCTGCGAGACGATTAGTTCGTCGATGTTGACGCCCAGCTTGCGGGCATAGATCGGGTCAAGCGCATGTTCGGCATCGACGAACGCGGCGGTGCCGCCCTCCTTTTGCGCTTCGGCGATGGCGTGCAGTGCAAGCGTTGTCTTGCCCGAACTTTCCGGCCCGTAAATCTCGACCACGCGGCCGCGCGGAAGGCCGCCGACGCCAAGCGCGATGTCGAGCCCGAGACTGCCCGTGGACACGGTTTCGATCTCGATCTGCTCGCGGCTGCCAAGCTTCATGGCGCTGCCTTTGCCGAACGCGCGATCGATTTGTGCAAGTGCTGCTTCCAGCGCCTTTTGACGTTCCGTGCTCACCGAATCTCCGTTCCCTGCGACGACCTTGAGTTGCGTTGCCATGACCCCTGTCCTTCCGTCAAACTGGCGGCGAACTGCCGACCCGATTGACAGCGATGTATCTCATTTGTTCCTGAAGAACAAGTGAAGAACATCAGCGGAATTCCGAGATTTTCTGGCGGGCCTCCAGCATCGCCTTGCGGAAGGCGGGATGGAGGTAGATATCGTTATGGCCGACCCCTGAAATCGTCTGGTCCAGGACGACATTCTTCGCCACCGCGCGAAGGGCGTCGGTACGTCGGGTCCAGATCATCTCGTCATTCGCTGCGGCGATGATCGCTGTTGGCGCGGTGACCTTGGCGAGCGCCGAAGCGGCATCGATTTCGTGACGGAACAGCGGACCCATCGGTACCCACGGCAAATGGTCGGCGGCGACCCGTTCGAGCGAATCGAACGGAGTGACGAGGACAATCCCCGCCAATTTGCGCTGGGTGGCGAGCGAAGCAGAGACGCCGGTGCCGATGCTGAAGCCGACCGCAATGACCTGGTCTACCCCTGCCGCCTTGACCGCCGCATCGTAGACGATCGGGGCATCGGCGAGCAGCGCGTCCGACGATGGGCTTCCGCCCGACGGCGGATAGCCGCGATAGAAGAAGGCGACGACATGATCGTTGCGATAAAGCTGGCGCAGTGCCTGAGCCGTATCGATTGCATTCCAGCCATTGCCGCCGAACCCCAGGATCAGCCGAGAATTCCTGCTTCCCGCTTCCGGTGCGAAATGCAGGCCGCGCAGCATGGTCTGGCCATCGGCAGCAGTAACGTCGAGCGGACGAGCATCGCTCGGCATCCGGGCCGTTCGAACCGAGGCGACCGGGAAGACAAAATTGGACTGAAAGGACGAAAGCACGGCGAATATCACTCCAAGCGGCAAAAGGATCGCAACAACCAGCGCGGCCAGGCGCATGGTATTTGTCGTCAGGCGACCAATGCTTGCTGGATGGCCGGCGGGATCCGGTCGATTGTGTAAGGCTTATCGATCATCGGCACGCTGGCGAAGTCGCTCGGCGGCGCATCGACATGGCCGCCGCTGGCCAGGATGAAAGGAACGCCCTTGGCCCGCAGGTCGGCTGCCACCGGCCAGACGCTTTCGCCCTTCAGATTGACGTCGAGGATGGCGAAATCGAATTCGCGATCAGCAACGGCGGAGCGCGCTTCCTCGACGCTCTCGCAGATGCCCGCGACTTCATGGCCGAGGGACAACAAGAAGTCTTCGAGCATCATCGAAATGAGCGGCTCGTCTTCGACGATGAGAATGCAACGCATATCGGGCATGCGCGAACGAATAGCATCCGTTTCGGCAGTGGAAAGGATTATTTCGCTGCGCTCGCCGCCATGACGACCCGCACGGCTTCGGCCAACTCCTGCATCGAGAAGGGCTTGGGAAGGAAAGCGACATTTTCGATATCGATCGATTTGCGCAATTGTTCCTCGGCATAGCCCGACATGAACAGGATCGGCATTTCCGGATGGGTCTTGCGCGCTTCGCGGACCATGGTCGGGCCATCCATGATCGGCATGACGACGTCGCTGATCAGCAAATCGACCGATTCGCTGTTGGCGAGCAACTCGAGCGCATCTTCGCCATTGCTCGCCGTCATTACCGAATAGCCGTGACGCGACAAGGCGCGCTCAGCGACCGTGCGCACCATCGGCTCGTCCTCGACCAGCAGGATTGTGCCGCTGCCCCACAGTTCGTTTTCCTTGGGCTTGGTCGGAATGCGCGCGGCGGCGGCGGCGCCTTCGACCTCGTGCGCTGGCAGGTAGATGGTAAAGCGGGTGCCCTCGTCTACCTTGCTGTCGGCGAAAATGAAGCCGCCGGACTGTTTGACGATGCCGTAGACGGTGGACAGGCCGAGCCCGGTGCCCTTGCCAACTTCCTTGGTCGTGAAGAACGGTTCGAACACCTTGCCGAGCACGTTGGTCGGAATGCCGGTACCGGTGTCGGTGATCGACAGCGCCGCATAATCCGCGACCGGAAGGATATCGCTACCCAGTTCGGCGACCTGGTCTGACTTGACCGAATATGTCTGGATGGTCAGCGCGCCGCCGCCCTTCGACTGCATCGCGTCGCGCGCGTTGACGGCAAGGTTGACGATGACCTGTTCGAGCTGGCCCGGATCGGCGCGGACCGGAAACACGTCGCGGCCATGCTTGACGTTGAGCACGACGGTCTCGCCGAGCAGCCGCTTGAGCAGGTGCGAAACCTCGCTGACTACGTCGGGAAGCTGGAGGGTTTGCGGCCGTAGGGTCTGCTGGCGCGAGAAGGCCAGCAACTGGCGAGTGAGGCCAGCGGCGCGGTTGGAGTTGGACTTGATCTGCTGGAGGTCGTCATAATCGCTGTCGCCCGGCGCATGGCGCATCAGCATCAGGTCGCAGTGCCCGATGATCGCGGTCAGGATGTTGTTGAAATCGTGCGCGACTCCGCCGGCGAGCTGGCCGACCGCCTGCATCTTGGTGGCCTGTGCGACCTGACGCTTGAGCTTGGCTTCCTCGCTATTGTCCTTGAGCAGCAGGAGGACGACGGCGTCACCGATGCCGCGCAGTCCGGCGACAGTCATCGCCACCGATTCGCCAGGCTGGCTGTGAATCCGAACGGGAAGATCGCGCGACATGGCGGGGCCGCGGGCATGGCGGCGAACCGAATCGGCGACCGCGCCCTTGTCTTCCTTGATGACGAGGTCGCTGGGATAGACCAACGTCTTGCCTTCCGAGATTCCGCCTGCGGTGCGGAACGCCTTGTTCATGGTCAGGAAGCGTCCATCGCGATCGACCAGTGCGAGGCCGAGCGGCAGCAGGTCGAGCAGCGCCTGGACGTTGGTCGAATCGGGTTCTCCCTGATCGACCCGATCGAGCAGCAGGGTCAGCCCTGCCCCGCCTGCCGGATCGACGGGAACATGGACGAGTCGCATCGGCGGTGCCGCTTCGCCCTCGGCGCGAAGCTTGAGGAAATCGCCTTCGATCGACACGACGTCATCGAACGACAAGGTCGTGGGATCGGTGCCCGTCGGCACAGCGCGGGCGAGGAAGGCACTGTTCATCGCGGTGACGCGACCGTCCTCGTCGATGACAGCGGCGAGGACGCCGCTGTGCGTGAACATGTCGCCTTCGAATCCGGTAACCCGGCCCTTCAATATGTCGAGAGCAGCGCGCTCGACCCGTCCAAAGCGCCACAGCAGGAGGTCGCCGCTGGCGCCGACACGTTCGATTCCAATTTTCGACTGGCCGTCGAGCATCAGGCAATCAGAATCGTCCGCTGTGCCGTCACGCCACGCTGCCGCGCGCAGCGAGCGAAGCCGGTCGACCCCCCGCTCGCCGGACGCGGCCTGGTCGGGAAGACGCTGACCGAAGCGCTCGCGGTAGGTGGAATTAGCGAGGACCAGCCGACCCGATGCGTCGGTCAGCGCGGCCGCATCGCGCGACGCATCAAGGACCGAGGCGGCAAGGGCGAAATCGGGCGCAGTTGGCGCCGGAACCTCGACGGCGCGGGAAATGCCGCGTCGTTCGATGACAAAGGCGGCGACCAGCATGGCGACCATGCCGCCAGCGAAAATGCCGGCGTAAACCGGTTCCCCGGCCCACGCGAACAGCAGCGCCCCGCTCGCGGCGACCGCCGCGACGAGCGCCGGGGCGGCCCATGGAAGGCCCCCCGGCGGCTCGGCTTCGAGCAGGGCGATCTGCTGATCGAGCACCCGCTACCAGATCCGGACGCGCTGTTCCGGCGACAGGTAGAGCTTCTGGCCCGGCTGGACGTTGAACGCCTGATACCAGGGATCCATGTTGCGAACGATATCGGTACGATATTCGCTCGGGCTGTGCGGATCGGTCAGCAGGCGCTGCTGCAGGTTGGCTTCGCGGTAGTTGCGACGCCAGACCTGCGCCCAGCCAAGGTAGAAGCGCTGATCGCCAGTGGTTCCGTCGAGCACGGGCGGTGCGACCCCGCCAAGCGCGGCAAGATAGGCGTCGTGGGCAACCGTCAAACCGGCCAGATCGGCGACGTTTTCACCCATCGTCAACTGACCCTGGACCTTCTTGCCGGGCAGCGGTTCATAGGCATCATATTGTGCGCCAAGCTTGCCGAGACGGCTCTTGAAGGCGGCAACGTCGGTCGGCGTCCACCAATCGGTGAGGCGTCCGCCGCCGTCATATTTGGCGCCCTGATCGTCGAAGTGATGGCTGAGTTCGTGACCGATCACCGCCCCGATGCCGCCATAATTGACCGCCGGATCGGCATTCGGATCGAAGAAGGGCGGCTGCAGGATAGATGCCGGGAAGACGATTTCGACCATGCCGAAATTGGCATAAGCGTTCACCGTCATCGGGGTCATGCCCCATTCCCACTTGTAGATCGGCTTGCCCAGCTTGTTGATATTGTAGGCATAATCGAATGCGTTCGAGCGCATGACGTTGCCGATCAGGTCGTTCTGGTCGACGACCAGGCCCGACATGTCGCGCCAGCGATCGGGATAGCCGATCTTGGGAGTGAACGAGGCCAGCTTGGCGTGGGCGCGGACCTTGGTTTCCGGCGCCATCCAGTCGAGCTGGTCGATCCGGCTGTCCATCGCCTTGATGACATTCTTGACCAGCTTGTCGGCCGCAGCCTTGGTTTCCGGCGGGAAATATTTGGCGACGTAGAGCTTGCTGACATCATCCTGCAAAACACCGACGGTGAAATCGACGCCGCGCTTCCAGCGGACTTCCTGCTCCGGCGTTCCCGACAGCGTCGTGCCGTAGAAGGCAAAGCTTTCCTTGTCGAACGCGGTCGGCAGGTAGGCCGAGTAGGTGTCGAGCGTGCGGACCATCAGCTGGTCTTTGAGGACAGCCAATGGGGTCGATCCGACCAGCGCGGCAATACCCTTGATGGCGCTGGGCTGTGCAACAAGCAGGTCGGATACGCCTTGTGCGCCACTGGCGCGGACCATTTCAGCGAAGCTGAAGCCCGGCGTTTCCCTGTCAAGCTGGGCGAGCGAATATTTGTTGTAGGTCTTGGTCGCATCGCGGCTGTCGATCCGGGTCCAGCTGACCGCGGCGATTTTCGTTTCGAAATCGACGATCGCCTTGGCACGGGCGGCGGCATTGGGCTCACCGGCAAGCGTCAGGACGTTGGTCAGATGCTGCTGATATTTGCCGCGGGTTTCGGCCAGCTTGGCGTCCTTCGACAAATAATAATCGCGGTCCGGCATGCCCAAACCCGACTGAAACATGCTGAGGATATATTGGTCGGGTTGCTTGTCGTCCTGCCCGACATAGGCGCCGAACGGGATGCCGACGCCCTTCATCGAAGCATTGGCATAAACCTCGGGAAGCTGCGCCTTGCTCGAAACGCTCTTGATCTGGTTCATCCACGGCTGAAGCGGCGTCAGGCCCTTCGACTGGATCGTCGCTTCGTCCATAAAGCTGTTGTAAACCTGACCGATTCTGCTCGACGGGTCCTGCGCGGACGCTTCGATCAGCGTCTTGGTGCGATCTTTCGAAAGGTCGTCGAGAACGGTGAACATGCCATAATTCGACTTATCCGCTGGGATCGGCGTGTTCTTGAGCCAGGTGCCGTTGGCATAACGGTAGAAATCGTCGCCCGGCGCGACCGCGGCGTCCATGCCCGTCGTATCGAAACCGAATGTGCCGATCTGCGGTTTGGGGGCGACGTCCTGCGGCATTGGCATTTCGGCGGCCGGCATGGCCTCGACCGGCGGCGCGCTGGATGTGGCGCAAGCCGTCAATGCGGTCGACGCCGCCAGTACGATCATCAAATTTTTCATGTGTCTCTCCCTCGACCCGATGTGATTTCGTTGTTGTCGCCTTGCGTCAAGCGATCCTTGTCATCCAGCGGCCACCGACGAGGGGGCATGCGCAGGCGACGAACGACGCGCTGATCTCCCTCAACCGTGATTGCGCAGCAGGCGCTGCTTGTCGCGGTTCCAGTCGCGCTGCTTGATCGTCTCGCGCTTGTCGTGAACCTTCTTGCCGCGGGCGAGCGCCAGTTCGACCTTCGCCTTGCCCTTGCCGTTGAAGTAGAGCGAGAGCGGAACCAGAGTCAGCCCCTGCCGGGTGATCGCGCCCTGTAACTTGGCGATTTCCCGCTTCTTGAGGAGGAGCCTGCGCTTGCGGCGCGGCTCGTGGTTCATCCAGCTGCCCTTGGCATATTGCGGGATGTTGGAATTGACGAGGAAGACCTCCTCATCTTCGACCATTGCATAGCTTTCCGCGATCGACCCTTCCCCGGTGCGAAGCGCCTTCACTTCGGTGCCGCGAAGTTCGATCCCGGCTTCGAATTTATCCTCGACGAAATATTCGTAATAAGCGCGCCGGTTGTCGGCGACGACTTTCACCTTGTCGAACGTGATGATGCTTTGTTTGGCCATGAGGCTCAGATCAATCCGGCATGAGCGAGGGCATCGTCGACGGCCTTGCGCGACGCTTCGGACGGCGGCGTCATCGGCGCACGCAGTTCCGCCGGGAACGACGGCCGAACACGGTTCAGGGCATATTTGACCGGGCCCGGCGACGCGTCGGTGAACAGAGCGGTGTGGAGCGGGAACAGCCTGTCCTGCAGTTCCAGCGCTTCATCCCAGCGAGATTCGCGCATCGCCTCCTGGAATTGGGCGCACAGCTTAGGCGCGACGTTCGCCGTCACCGAGACGCAACCGACCCCGCCCATCGCACTGAAACCGAGCGCCATGTCGTCGTTGCCTGACAGCTGGATGAACTGCTCGCCGCAGGCCGCCCGCTGGGCGGTGACACGGGCCAGATTGCCGGTCGCATCCTTGACGCCGATGACGTTGGGCAGCCGCGACAATTTGCCCATCGTGTCGACCGAAATGTCGGTCACCGTGCGGGCCGGAACATTGTACAGGACGATTGGAATTCCGACCTCGGCGACCGCCGCAAGATGACCATAGATGCCGTCCTGGTTGGGGCGATTGTAATAAGGCGGAACGTGAAGCGCAGCATCCGCGCCGGCTTGCATCGCATTGCGGGTCAACTGGACGGCATGCGGCGTGTTGTTCGATCCGCAACCGGCAAGCACCGGCACCCTGCCCCGCGCGACCTCAACCGTCAGCGCGATCAGCGCCTGGTGCTCTTGCGTCGAAAGCGTCGCCGCTTCGCCGGTCGTCCCACAGGGCACGAGGGCGTTGGTCCCTTCGTCGATCTGCCACTCCACAAAGTCTCGGAATATCGCATGATCGACTCGTCCTGCCGCAAATGGCGTCACGAGGGCGGGAATCGAGCCGAAAAACATGCTTTTTCCTTCACTTGCCGTCATGATGACGAACAATGCGGGGGATATGGGGTGCGTTCAGCGTCTGATAAGAAGTGTTTCGGCAAGATGTCCAGCATGCGAAC
>JBDTMR010000074.1:0-8153 GCA_039934175.1 Sphingomicrobium sp. | reverse complement strand
CCGTCGCGCGGCCTGATCGGCTATCATGGCGAATTCCTGTCCGACACGCGCGGCACCGGAATCATGAATCGGTTGTTCGAGAAATATGGCCCGCACAAGGGCAAGATCGAAGGCCGCAGCGTCGGCGCGCTGATCAGCATGGAGCAGGGCGCAGCCGTCGCTTACTCGCTGAACATGCTGGAGGAACGCGGCGTGCTGTTCATCTCGCCCGGCGACATGCTCTACCAGGGCATGATCATCGGCGAGAACGCCAAGCCGCAGGACCTTGAGGTCAATCCCTTGAAGTCGAAACAGCTCACCAACTTCCGTGCATCGGGCAAGGACGAAGGTATTCGCCTGACCCCGCCGCGCAAGATGAGCCTGGAACAGGCGATCGCCTACATTCAGGACGACGAGCTGGTCGAAGTGACCCCGAAGGTCGTTCGCCTGCGCAAGCGCCACCTCGATCCGCACGAGCGCAAGCGCGCCTCGCGCAAGCTCGAAAACGCCTGATCGATTTTCCGCTCAGGCGGAGGCCATTGCCAGAATCCGATTCCATTCTTCTTCAAGCACCGGGGTCACCGACAGTCGCGACTGGCGAAGCATTTCAAGTGAGGCGAGCTTCGGATCGGCCTTGATATCTGACAGCGGCACCGGCGCCGCGAGTTTATCGCGCGGTTCGACGCGAACGCTCGCCCATTTGCCATCGTCGCCGTCGGGCTGCCAGGCGCGCGTCACCTCCATCACTCCGACGACCGCTTTCTCCTTGTTTGAATGATAGAAGAAGGTGAGTTCGCCGGGCTTCATCTCCTTGAGGAAATTTCGAGCCGTGTAATTGCGCACGCCGTCCCATTCGGTGCCGTGGTCGCGCACCAGATCGTCCCAGCCATAAACGTCGGGTTCGGATCGCATCAGCCAATAGGCCATTCAAGTTTCTCCTGATTTGTATTGTCGAATGGTCGAAAGCGATCGATTGGCGCAACCCTTGCCGCCGCTCAAAGAGCGAAAAAACGCTCGCGAAACTGAACATTCGTTCAGGGTTCCACTTGTTGAGGACCTTTCAACGCAAGCTCGGCTCGATTCAGCGCGAACTTACTTGCTGCAATGTCAGTAAGCTTTATGTGCACTGCAGCAATTAAGAGCGAGTGGGCCACAAGCAGCGACGTTTTCGCGCGGCCCCAGGGCAAGACGGACAGTATGCAGCCGCGATGACGCGACCTCTTGGGGAGGGAAGGATCGCGGCCGGCAGCTGACCGCCATATTAGGACACAGAATGTTTTCGATTGTTGGACGCCGCGGTTTGGCCGCGGTGGCTACTATTTGTCTCGTGCTGGTCGGCGGATCGACCGAAGCATGGGGTCAGACCCTTCCGGCGCTCAAGCCGATCAATGCGGTCCTCACGACCATCGGCGATCAAATCTCTACCCCGGCTGTGATGCCGGAACTGGTCAAGCCGAGCCTCGACGACCTTGTCGCGCAGCGCAGCGATGGTCCCGACCTCGATCTCGAGGCGCAATGTGTCGCCACTGCGGTCTATTTCGAAAGCATGGGCGAACCGCTGGAAGGCCAGCTGGCCGTCGCCCGGGTCATCCTCAATCGCGCCGCATCGGGCCAATATCCGAACAGCTGGTGCGGTGTAGTGAAGCAGAAAGCACAGTTCAGCTTCGTTCGCGGTGGGCACTTCCCGCACATCAACACCTCCAGCGCTGCGTGGGCCAAGGCGAAGGCCATCACCCGCGTGGCGGTCGACAATGCGGTCGACATTCTTCCGACTGACGTGCTTTGGTATCATGCCGATTACGTCGCGCCGAAATGGCGCCGCAACCTGCAGAAGGTTGAAAAGATCGGCGCGCATATTTTCTACCGCGCATGAATTTTCCATAATTCGAATCGCAATGAGCGGCGGGAACGGATTTCAACCTCGGCTCGCCGCTCGTTTGATTCCGCTCGTCGTTAACTCGTCAACCTTGGGATTCGCGTCAGGCCCGCGATGCGCAAGCATCCTGTTCTGGAAATTGGATTTTTCCCGAGCGGCCGAGGAGGCAAGTCGTGCTGAAGATCCTGATTGTCGAAGACGATGCGCAATTGGCGACGACGCTGAAATTCCTGGTCGAGGACAATCCGCGATATCGCGTCGTTGCAAAGGCTGACGATCTCGACAGCGCCGTCGCCGCTGCCGAGGAATATGACCCCGATCTCGCGCTCGTCGATCTGCAACTGGCAAGGGGCTCGACCGGCTTCTCGGTCGCGGTTCGGCTCGGCGATTTCGGCATTCCCTGCCTGTTCGTCACCGGCAAGGCGCC
Source organism: Sphingomicrobium sp. (assembly GCA_039934175.1). Lineage (GTDB taxonomy): Bacteria > Pseudomonadota > Alphaproteobacteria > Sphingomonadales > Sphingomonadaceae > Sphingomicrobium. The sequence continues at coordinate 5,871 of JBDTMR010000074.1, read as the reverse complement.
CGGCTTTGCAATGCCTGACCTTGCGCTCGGCTGCCTGTTGAAGCCCTTCACCGCCGAAGACGTCCACCGCAGCCTCAATATGGCAGAAGACGTCATGCGGGGCCGTGAGACACTGCGCCCAAAATTGCCACCGAATCTGATGATCTACGACGGCATGGACGATCACACGGCCGCCGTCGTCAACGATCTTGGCGACGGGTTCATTCCGTCCAGGCGCAGTTTCAAGACGCGCATTGAACATTGGATTGCCGGGACGCAGGTTTAGTCTTTCGTCATCCTCGCGAACATTGCAACGCCGCTCAAATTGCCGAATTCCAGATTTGTCGTCTCAGCGACACTTGCTTGCCATAACGGCGATAAACGGGAAGCGAGATCCCGCATGGCCATCGCGTTGAGCGAATAGAAAACCTGTTTCGCCTCGCGCCGCGCATCGACCAGCCCGGCGGATCGGAGGATCGCCAGTTGCTGCGACAATGCCGGCTGGATTACCTCGGTGGCACGCTCGATCTGCCCGACATTGCGTTCCCGCTCGGACAAGGCGCGCAAGATGGCAAAGCGGGCCGGATGCGCCAGCGCCTTGAGCGCATCGATCGGATCGTCGCTCACCGTTCATCCTCAGCGAAGAACCAGCCGATCGGGTCCTCGCTTGCGTAGATTTCGTCGAGGGTCGGGCGCGGAAGGCGAAGTAACGGATTCCCAGGCGTCCATCCTTCGGGTGCAAGCGCCGCTTTCTCTTCACTGGCCTGGAGCGCGGCGACCAGCCGCAACATTTCGACAACCGAACGGCCGACCGAGGCGGGATACGAGGTGGTTGCGCGAATCCGCCCCTCGGGATCGATGAAGAAGGTCGTGCGAACCGAACTGCTGTCGGTCGAATCCGCGCCGACCATTCCATAGGCTTCGCCGATCACCAACGTTGGGTCCTCGACGATCGGGAATCGGACCTCGACGTCGAAACGATCGCGGATCGCGCGGAGCCATGCGAAGTGCGAATAAAGACTGTCCACGCTGATCGCCATCAACTGGCATCCCAGCGCATCAAATTCGTCGCGGGCGCGCGCCAAGGCAACGAATTCGGTCGTGCAGACCGGTGTGAAGTCGGCTGGATGGGAGAAAAGGACCAGCCACTGGCCTCTGAAGTCGGACAGGCGTATCGCACCGTTCGTGCTACGCGCCTCGAAATCGGGGGCAAGGTCGCCGATGCGGAGGCAGAACTGCGAATTCTTCGTATCCATAGTTGCAAAGTATGGCAAGTGAACCCTTGACGCAAGAGGGGATGATAACTAGCTATAACAGCAATTAAAGGAGACTCGATATGGCCCATGATCCTGCCCTTGAAGCAGCAACGGGCATTGTAGAGGCTGCGATCGCCGAACCTTCAAAACGTTCGACGATTGCCGGTTTCTTCGATGAAAACACCTTCACCGTCAGCTACGTCGTCCATGATGCGGCAACCGGCGAAGCGGCAATCATCGACTCGGTACTCGATTACGACCAAGCGTCGGGACGAACCGCTTTTCGCTCCGCCGACCTGATCGTCGATTATGTCACTAGCAAGAAATTGAAAGTGATCTGGCTGATCGAAACCCATGCCCACGCCGATCATATTTCGGCGGCGCCCTATTTGCAGGAAAAATTGGGCGGCAAGCTGGCGATTGGCAAGGATATCGTTCGCGTCCAGGAAGTGTTCGGCAAGGTGTTCAATGCCGGAACCGAATTCCAGCGTGACGGATCGCAGTTCGATCATCTCTTCTCGGACGGGGAGGCCTTCCGCATCGGTTCGCTTGAAGCCGTCGCGCTCCATGTGCCGGGCCACACGCCCGCAGACATGGCCTTCGTGATCGGCGACGCGGCCTTTGTCGGCGATACGATGTTCATGCCCGACTATGGTACCGCACGAACCGATTTCCCGGGCGGCGACGCGCACGATCTCTACCAATCGATCCGCCGTCTGCTCGATCTGCCGCGAGAGACACGGCTGTTCATGTGTCACGACTATAAAGCGCCCGGCCGCGACGATTATGCCTGGGAAACAACGGTCGGCCTGCAGCGCGACAGCAATGTCCACGTCAAGGACGGCGTCACCGAGGACGATTTCGTCGAAATGCGGACCAGCCGGGACAAGACCCTTGCCATGCCCGTCCTGATCATGCCCTCTGTCCAGTTGAACATCCGCGGCGGGCGCCTGCCCGATCCCGAAGACAATGGCGTCAGCTACATCAAGATTCCGGTGAATACGCTGTGATTCCCGGGTTTCCTGCCGCCGACCCTGTCGGGGGACTGATTGGCGGTGTGCTGATCGGCGTCGCCGGCGCAATGATGTTGCTTGGCGCTGGTCGGATTGCCGGCGTTTCCGGGATCGCCGCGCGCGGTCTGGGCTTGAGCAGCGGCAACATGTCGTTTTCTTCAGCCTGGATGTTTCTGCTCGGACTGCCGGCAGGCGCGCTCTTGGTCATGCTGGTGCGTGGTGTGAACCCGATCGATTACGTCCCGCTGCCCGCCGTCCTTATCGCTGGCCTGCTGGTTGGCTTCGGAACGCGGATGGGCAGTGGCTGTACGAGCGGGCATGGGGTGTGCGGCGTCAGCCGTTTGTCGCAACGCTCGCTGGTTGCCACGGCGGCCTTTATGATCGCCGGGATTCTGACGATCGTCGCGCTTCGCCTCGCGAGTATCGCCTGGTGAACGCGCTCCGCCGCCTCCTTCCGCCACTTGCGTCAGGCGCTTTGTTCGGCGCGGGCCTGACGATTGGCGGGATGGTCGACCCGGCCCGCGTTCGTGGATTCCTCGATCTGTTCGGTAACTGGGATCCCACCCTTGCGTTCGTGATGGGCGGCGCGGTCGTCGTCATGGCGATCGCCTGGCGAATCCAGGCTCGGATGCGCCACCCGTTGTTTGCCGAGAAATTCAGCCTGCCCGAACGGCAGGATCTGGACGGCAAGCTGATTGGCGGCGCCATCCTGTTCGGGATCGGGTGGGGCCTTGCCGGCATCTGCCCTGGCCCCGCCATCGCATCGCTCGCACTGGTGCCGGTGAAGGTGCTGCCGTTCATCGCGGCGATGGTGGCCGGAATGGCCCTCCACCGCGTCACCCTCGATCGCAAAGGAAGCTGAACCATGGATATCCGCACCATCACGCCAAACCTGTCGGTGAGCGGTCAGATTACGCCTGCGGAGGTCGCCGAACTAAAGGCGATGGGCTTCAAGGCGATCGTCGGTAATCGGCCGGACGGCGAGGAGGCGGGGCAACCCGAATGGGCCGAAATCGCTAGGGCAGCGCAAGATGCCGGCCTTGAGACGGCGTATATCCCGATCACGCCCGGGTCGTTGAGCGACGAACAGGCGCTGGCGTTCCGCGAAGCGGTCACCGGCTTCGACAAGCCAGTGCTGGCATTCTGCCGAACCGGCACGCGCTCCGCCCAGCTTTGGGCCATCGCCGCGCGTGACCGCCTGTCCAGCGATGAAGTCATCCGAATGGCGGCAACCGCTGGCTACGATCTCAGCGCGATGAAGGCCCGTCTCGAACAGGAGAAGTGAGCATGACCGACCTTCACCACCAGATTGTGATCGTCGGCGGCGGTTCGGCCGGGATTGCCACGGCATCGTCGATGCTGTCTCGCCGTCCCGGGCTGGATATTGCGATCATCGAACCCGCCGAGGACCATTATTATCAGCCGGGCTGGACGATGGTTGGTGCGGGGGTGTTCGAAGCGCCCTGCACGCGTCGAAGCGAAGCGAACGTCATGCCACGACAAGCCACATGGCTGAAGGTCGCGGCGAGCGGGTTCGAACCTAAGAGCAACCGCGTCACGCTCGCCGACGGTCGAACCGTGACCTACGACCTGCTGGTGGTCGCGGTCGGGATCAAGCTCGACTGGGCCGGGATCAAGGGCCTCGAAGCGACCCTCGGCAAGAACGGTGTCACCTCCAACTATCGTTACGATCTGGCGCCCTATACGTGGGAATTGGTCCGGAATCTGGGCAAGGGACGCGCGTTGTTCACGCAGCCGCCGATGCCGATCAAGTGCGCCGGCGCGCCGCAAAAGGCGATGTATCTGTCGTGCGACGTCTGGCGCGACAATGGCGTCCTGCCCAACATCGATGTCGAATTTCACAATGCCGGTCCGGGTCTGTTCGGTGTTGCAGCCTATGTTCCTGCCCTGATGGAATATGTCGAACGTTACGGCATCGATTTGCAATTCGGGTCGAAGCTTGTCGCCGTCGATGGTGACAAGAAGATCGCGACCTTCGCCACCGAACAGGGTGAGGTGACCCGCGAATTCGACATGATCCATGTCGTTCCCCCGCAAGTCGCGCCCGATGTCGTTCGCAACAGCGTGCTGGCGTCGGAAACCGGATGGGTCGAGGTCGATGACTTCACGATGCGTCACAAGCGCTTCGCCAATGTGTTCGCGGTCGGCGATTGCGGGTCGATGCCCAATGCCAAGACCGCGGCCGCAGTCCGCAAACAGGCGCCGATCGTCGCGGTCAATGCGCTGGCCGTGCTCGACGGCAAGGAGCCCTGGGCGGTCTATGACGGTTACGGATCGTGCCCGTTGACGGTCGAGCGCGGCAAGATCGTTCTTGCCGAATTCGGTTATGGCGGCAAATTGCTACCCAGTTTCCCGACCTGGCTGATCGACGGAACCCGGCCGAGCCGCATGTCCTGGCTGCTCAAGTCGGAGGCCTTGCCCTGGATCTACTGGAACGGGATGCTCAAGGGCCATGAGTGGCTCGTCAAGCCGCATCCTGCCGAAACGACGCCCGCATGACCCTCGACCTTCTCCAGATCGTCCTCGGAGCCTTCTCCGGCGCTTTGGTCGGATTTTCGCTCGGCCTCGTCGGCGGCGGCGGCTCGATCCTCGCGGTTCCTCTGATGGTCTATCTGGTTGGCGTCAAAAGCCCGCATATCGCCATCGGCACCAGCGCGCTCGCGGTGGCCGCCAATGCCGCGCTCGGCCTGTTCAACCATGCCCGCGCCGGCAATGTGAAATGGAAGTGCGGCTTGCTGTTTGCCGGGGCCGGAATCCTCGGCGCCTTTGCCGGATCGACGGTTGGCAAGGCGTTCGACGGCCAGAAATTACTGTTTATGTTCGCTTTGGTCATGATCGCGGTCGGGATCCTGATGCTCAAGCGCCGCAACCGCGAAGGGCGCGGCGACGTCGTGCTTGGCCGCGACAATGCCGAAAAGCTTGGCGCTTACGGTCTAGGCACTGGCGCCTTCAGCGGTTTCTTCGGGATCGGCGGCGGCTTCCTGATCGTTCCCGGCCTGATCGCCGCGACCGACATGGCGATGATCAACGCGGTCGGGACTAGCCTGGTCGCGGTCACCAGCTTCGGGCTGACGACCGCCTTCAATTACGCGCTTTCCGGCTTGGTCGACTGGGCATTGGCCGGCGTGTTCATCGCCGGCGGCCTGCTCGGCAGCCTTGCCGGCACCCGCGCCGCCAAGAAATTATCGTCGTCGGGACAGCTTGTATTCGTGTTCGCCATCCTCATTTTCGTGGTGGCCGCCTATATGCTCTACAAAAGCGGTATGGCCGCCTTCGGATAGGAACACCGATGGACGTCGACACGACCGCGCTGATTCTAGCGCGACTGCAATTTGCTTTTACGGTCAGCTTCCATTTCATCTTCCCGTCCTTCTCGATCGGGCTGGCAAGCTATCTCGCGGTGCTGGAAGGTCTGTGGCTCAAAACCGGCAAGCCGCTCTATCTCGACCTGTTCAAATATTGGTTGAAGATTTTCGCCGTCGCCTTCGCGATGGGCGTGGTGAGCGGAATCGTCATGTCCTATCAGTTCGGCACGAACTGGTCGGTGTTCTCCGACAAGGCGGGCGGCGTGATCGGGCCGTTGATGGCCTATGAAGTGCTGA
>JBDTMR010000073.1:0-8176 GCA_039934175.1 Sphingomicrobium sp. | reverse complement strand
GAACCGATGCGCGCCAACATGTTGGCCAATCGCCGCGCGATCCCTCCCAAGGGAATTTGTGGCGGTGGCGATGCGGCAGGCGGCATCAATCGCGTCATCCGCGTCAACGGCAGCGTCGAAGACTTGCCCGCCTGCGCATCGGCGTCGATGCATGTCGGTGACCGATTTTTGATTGAGACGCCGGGCGGCGGCGGATTTGGGGAGGAAACGCCATGAATTATTGGCCGTTGATCGGAATCCTGCTGGTCGTTGCGGGTTTCGCGCTTCGCCTCAATCCGATGCTGGTCGTCACCGCTTCCGCGCTGGTCACCGGATTGATCGCGGGCATGGGCCCGGTCGAGGTCGTCGCGACCTTCGGCAAGGCATTCAACGACAACCGGATCATCGCGATCGTGTGGATCGTCCTGCCGGTCATCGGCAGCCTCGAACGGTTCGGACTGCAGCAGCGCGCGGCTAGCCTGATCCGGTCGCTGAAGGGGGCGACGGTCGGCAAGCTGCTGATATTGTACCTGCTCTACCGCCAGCTCACCGCCGCAATCGGCCTTCACTCGACCGCCGGTCATCCCCAGACCGTTCGGCCATTGGTGGCGCCGATGGCGCTTGCCGCGGCGGAAAAGCAGCATGGCGACCTTACCGAGGATGAAGCCGAAAAGGTCAAGGCGATGTCGGCGGCGACCGATAATGTCGGCCTGTTCTTTGGTGAGGACATCTTTTTCGCGATCGGGTCGATCGTGCTGATCCAGCAGACGTTGGCGACCTACGGTTACGACCTTGCACCGCTGCAGCTGGCCCTGTGGGCGATCCCCAGCGCCATCGGCGCGTTCGTCATCCATTCGCTTCGGCTTCGGGCATTCAGCGCCACGTTGGGGAAGGTGACGAAATGATCACGCTCCCCTGGCTCTACACGTTAGCCGGTGCGATGTTCGCCGCCTTCGCGATCCTCAGCGCATTCGACCGGTCCAATCCAAAACGCATCGGCAATGCAATCTTCTGGGGATTGATGGCGGCCAGCCTGCTCGCCGGTGACCGGATCGGCGATTTCGGCAACGGCTTGCTGGTCCTTGCGCTGGCCGGGATCGGCGGGTTCAACCTGATCGGCCGAAGCCACCCTTCGACGACGTCGGACCCAGAACGCGAGCATTGGTCGGCGGAACTCGGCAATCGCCTGTTCCTGCCCGCGCTGATCATTCCGGTGACGGCGCTGGTCGGGACGCTGGCCTATAATTACACGCCGCTCGGCGGGGCCGGGTGGATCGAGCCGAAGCGCGAAACCTACGTCTTCCTGGCGCTCGGTGTGCTCATTGCGCTGGCGGTCATCCTGACCTGGCTTCGACCGCCGGTCATCGCACCGCTCAACGAAGGACGGCGGTTGATCGATTCGATCGGCTGGGCCGCCGTTTTGCCGCAGATGCTTGCGGCGCTGGGCGTCTTGTTTGCGGCAGCGGGCATCGGCGAAATCATCGGCAACCTGACCGGATCGATCATCCCCGAAGGCCATGTCCTTCCCGCGATCCTGGTGTTCGCGATCGGCATGGCTCTGTTCACGATGATCATGGGCAATGCCTTTGCCGCCTTCCCGGTGATGGCGGCGGCGATCGGGGTGCCGGTGCTGATCGAACATTATCACGGCAATCCGGCAGTGGTCGGGGCAGTCGGGATGCTGGCCGGTTTCTGCGGCACGTTGATGACTCCGATGGCCGCCAACTTCAATCTTGTGCCAGCGGCCTTGCTGGAGATGAAGGATCAATATGGCGTCGTCAAAGCGCAGTTGGCGACCGCATTGCCGCTGCTTGCGCTCAATATCCTGATCATCTGGTGGGCGGGATTTCGATGAGACTGGACCAACAGCTTGCCGAGCGATTTGCGGGGATCGCGCTGGGCCACGTCGCAAAGGAATATCCGCACAAGCTGGACCATGTCCTGCTGAACGATGAGGACGCAAAGCCGCCGCGCGTGCTTCACCCGGTCTTCTTCGGGAGCTTCGACTGGCACAGCTGCGTCCATGGCTGGTGGACCTTGCTGACGCTGCGCCGGCTGTTTCCCGACATGGCCGAAGCCGGGACGATTGCGGCGCTGTCAGACAAAACGTTCACCGAGGAGAAACTGGCGGTCGAACTGGCCTACCTCGACCGGCCGTTGTCGGCGGGGTTCGAGCGACCGTACGGCTGGGCGTGGCTGCTCGCCCTGCATCATGAGGCCGCGCGGCATGAGGATCGCGACTGGGGGGCACGGCTGGAGCCGCTGGCCCGCGCCTTTGCCGGGCGGTTCGTGCCGTATCTCGACAAGCTGACCTATCCGATCACGGTCGGTACGCATTTCAACACCGCCTTCGCACTGACGTTGGCGCACGAATGGTCGATGCACCGCGATCCCGCGCTGTTGCTGGCGATCGAGGAGTGGGCGGAGCAGCGCTTTGCGAACGAGCGCGACTATCGCGGATGGGAACCGGGCGGTGACGAATTCCTGTCCCCCGCGCTCAGCGTCGCGTTGCTGATGGCGCGGGTTCGCGGACGCGATGATTTCACGGGCTGGTTCGATGGGTTCCTGCTCGACGGCGGGGCGCTCGACCGTCGTTTCGATCCGGTGTTCGTGTCCGACCGCAGCGACGGCAAGATTGCCCATCTTGACGGCCTCAACCTCAGCCGGGCCTGGGCACTACGCTCGATCGCCCGGAAGATTGCGCCGCACCCCCGGCTGGAATTGCTCGAAACGCTTGCGGATCGGCACCTCGACGCCGCGCTGCCGCATGTTGCGGGCGATTATATGGGCGAACATTGGCTCGCCAGTTTCGCCTTGCTGGCGCTGCTCGCAGATTAGGCGATTCCGAAGGTCCAGCCTTCGGTACAGGCGATGCGCTGGGTGAGGCCAAGCGGAGAGAATGCATCGGGATGCGCCAGATGCGCGCGCATTCCCGCCGCGGTGACAAGCGCGTCGGTCTGGTGGTCGGTGAGCGATCCGCGTCCGCGCCACAATGGCGATCCGAGGGCTGCGAGCGCGATATTGAGTTCGCTCCGGGTGCGGATCTTCGCACCGCTCAATCCGGCATTGCGGATGTAGATGCGGGTATAGATTTCGGCGACCGCGCTTCCGTTTTCGGGCAGTTCGTCCATCGGCCAGATCGCGACCTTGCCGTCGATCCGGTGAAGCAGGCGCATTCCCGAGAAGCTGGCCTTGGCGACCTGCGCCGCGCCGATCGCGTCATAGGCGCTGGCAGTCTTGCGGCCGCCGAGCGCATTCAATCGCTGGTCGCATTGGCGGAAGTGGACGAAATCCGCCTTGGTCCCGTCGGCAATCCCGAAATAGAAATGCGGCCGATGCACTTCTTCCAAGAAGCTTGCAGCGCCAAGGTCGGGGTCGGGCGCGTGGCGATCGACATAGTGCCAGAAGGCGCGGGCGGTATCGGGAACGCCATTCTCGCCCGGCAGATATTCGCCGCGATCGATCAGCGGCGGCGCGAAGCTGAAGTCGAAGCCGAACAAAGTCGGCAGCTTCGCGGCCTCGCGAACCAGCCAGTCGGCAACCTCGGTTCGCGACCAGATGTGGCGGGGACGCACGAGGCGCGGCGGATCGTCTCCACGCGCCTCGGCGATGGCAATTCCCTTGTGGCGTGTGCCCTTGGCGCCCGACCAGTCGATCGCGACCGTGCGCGCAAAGCGTCGGATCACACCAGCGGGGGCTGGCTGTCGTCTTCCGGCACGGCGCGTTTGAGCCGAGGCGGGATCCGCGATGCGGGCGGCGGCGGCGTATTGGCGTTATGCCAATCTTCCAGCACCCGCGCCGCATAATCGCGTCCGCCAATCCCGAAGGCGATGGCGGCGGCGACTGCGGCCGATCCCAGGATCAAACCGAACGCCAGCATCACGATCTGGTCGGCAAGCCCCATAAAGGTCAGCCCGATCGCGGTGAACAAGGCGATGACGGCATATTTGACGATGGTCTGGGCGTAGCCGCCTTCGCCGGTCGAACTGCCGACGAGATTGGCCAGGATACGGGCAAGCACGAACCCGACCACGATCACCAAAGTCCCGAAGATGACCTTGCCGCCCAATGCGGTAACCTGGATCATCAGCGCCGCCGTGCTGTCGCCGCCGAGGCGGTGGAGCGCTTCGATGGCGGCGAGCAGGAGGAGCGCGGTCATGGCAATCGACCCGGCGACCCGCGACGGCGAGATATTACGCGGCATCGCCCCAAGTGAATGGATGAAATTGTCGAAGCCCAGGCTCGGCAGGACGGTCTCGAGCAGGCTCTTGACCCACTTGGCGATGAGGAAGGCGATGGCCAGCCAGAGCAGGGCCGCAATCACGCTGGGGATGGCCAGCGCGATCATGTTGAGCATGTTCTTGGCCGGTTCGCTGACGGCTTCGACCTGAAGGATGTCGAGCGCGGCGATGGCGGCGAAGATGATGATGACCGCCGAGACCGTCATCCCGACCGCCTTGGCGATCGTGCTCCGCACCGGCGCGACGCCGTCGGTCGCGGTGCCTTCGCTGTCGACCGCGACGGGCTGTTCGCCAAGGCTGAGCCCGGCGCGTCCGGCAAGCCGTTCGATGTTTATTGCCCCCAACGCCGCTTCGACGATGTGTCGAACGATGCGGGCCAGAATCAGGCCCGCGAAGAAGAACAGGCCGGCGCCGAGCAGGCGAGGCAGGAACGCGAAAACTTCATTGGTCAGCGCGGTAACCGGGGTCAGGACCCCAGACAGGCCGAGCGGCTGGAGCGCGGCAATCAGCCCGACCAGCCAAACGATCCAGTAGCCGAGCCGACCCAGTTCCTTGCCGACGCTATCGCCCATCGCACCGGGATCGCGCTTGAGGATCGGCATCTTGTCGACCAGCCGGCCGATCGCCCACTGCACCGCTTTGGCGACGAAGTGGGTGACGACCAGGATCAGGATCGCGAGCAGGATGCGCGGCCCCCACTGCGTCAATTGCTGCTGCCAATAAGCTGCCGGTCGCGTGTCCTGGTACATGATCAGTCCCTCCTGTTCGTCATTTCACTTGCCGCCGGTGCGGCGCATGTCGTCCCAATAAGCCAGCCGCTCGCGAAGACGGGCCTCGAAGCCGCGCTCGCTGGGGCGATAATAGGTTTCCGGCGGCAGATCGTCCGGCCAGTAATTGCCGCCGGAAAATGCGTCGTCGGCATCATGGTCGTAGGCATAGCCTTTTCCATAGCCAATGTCTTTCATCAGCTTGGTCGGGGCGTTGAGAATATTCTGAGGCGGCATCAACGATCCGGTCGCCCTGGCGCTCTTGAATGCCGATTTCTGCGCGACATAAGCGGCGTTCGATTTCGGTGCCGTGGCCAGATAGAGGCAGGCCTGGACGATCGCCAACTCACCCTCCGGCGAGCCGAGAAAGTCATATGCGTCCTTGGCGGCGAGGCATTGCACCAGTGCCTGCGGATCGGCGAGCCCGATATCCTCGGAAGCAAAACGGACGAGGCGGCGGAGCAGGTAAAGCGGTTCCTCGCCTGCGGTCAGCATCCGCGCGAGATAGTAAAGCGCGGCCTGCGGATCGGAACCGCGCAGTGATTTGTGGAGCGCGCTGATCAGATTGTAATGTCCGTCGCGGTCCTTGTCATACACCGCCATTCGGCGTTGCAGGAAGGTGGCGAGCCCGGCCGGATCGAGCGGCTGGTCGATCGCTACGTCGAGCAGGGTTTCGACCTGGTTGAGCAGGAATCGACCGTCGCCGTCCGAGCTGGCGACCAGCGCAGCGCGGGCATCGCCAGTCAGCGGCAGGTCTCGACCGATCAGGGCCTGGGCGCGGTCGATCAGCGCGTGAAGCGCGGCTTCGTCGAGGCGGCGCAGGATGAGAACCTGGGCACGGCTGAGCAAAGCGGCATTGAGCTCGAAGCTGGGGTTTTCCGTGGTCGCACCGACGAGGGTGACGGTGCCATCCTCGACGAACGGCAGGAAGCCATCCTGCTGCGTGCGATTGAACCGGTGGATCTCGTCGACGAACAGCAAGGTGCGCTTACCCGCCTTGGCAGCTTGCCTGGCGTCGGCGAAAATCCTCTTGAGGTCGGCAACCCCGGAAAAGACGGCAGAGATGGCGACGTAGCGAAGCCCGACCGCATCGGCGAGCAACCGCGCGATACTGGTCTTGCCGGTACCGGGCGGTCCCCACAGGACCAGCGAAGACAATTTGCCGGCAGCGACCATCCGGCCCAAGGCGCCGTCGGGGCCGGTCAGATGCTCCTGACCCACGACATCCGCCAACGCGCGCGGACGCAATTGTTCGGCAAGCGGCGCATCGTCGCCTGCCATTGGGGCGCCGGTCGGCGGGGCGGGGTCATCGAACAACAGGTCAGCCATCGCCCTCTCAATAGGAGCGCAGCAAATAAGTTGCACCTCCTCCTTGAACGAGATGCAACCAAGATATATCTTAATCAATCTTAGGAGGGACTCAGATGCGTTTTCATATGAATTGCGGCCCGGAAGGGCGCCGTTTCGCTGGACCCGGCAGCTTCGGCTTTGGCCCCGGCGGTTTCAATTTTGATTTCGGTGAGGGCTTTGGCGCGAACTTCGGGGGCCGCCATGGCCGCGGCGGTGGCCCAAGGCGCGGCCGTCGACGGATGTTCGAGGGCGGCGAGTTGCGCCTCGTCCTGCTCAAGTTGCTCGCCGATCAGCCGCGCCACGGTTACGAGTTGATCAAGGCCGTCGAAGAGATGACCGGCGGCGATTATGCGCCTTCGCCCGGCATCGTTTACCCGACCCTGACGATGCTCGAAGACATGGGCCAGATCGCCGAGAAGAAGTCGAAGGACAGCAAGAAGGTGTACGAGGCCACCGACGAGGGCCGCGCCCATCTCGACGAGAATGCCGACGAGGTCGAGGCGCTGATGGAACGGCTGGAGGAGGCCGGTGTCGAACGCCGTCGTCATGCGCGTCCGGAAATCGGGCGGGCGATCGGCAACATGATGGCCGCGCTCAAGAACCGCGTCGCTCGCGATGGCTGGAACGACGCGTTGTTGGAGGAGATCACCGACATCCTCGACGAAGCCGCCAAGAAGATCGAGCGGATCGGCGGTTAGGACGAACGCCAGTTTTTGCCGAACCGCGCTTCCAGTCGGCCGCGCCGTTCGATGACCCGTTCGTAGAGGCGCAGGACGGCGCTGTTGATCACGTCCCAGTCGCGCGTGCGGGCGAATTTTTCGCCCGCCGCGCCGTGGCTTGCACGAAGTTCGGGGTCAGCGGCGTAGCATTCGAGTGCGCTGCCATATTGGTCGACATCGAGCGGGTCGACGAGGATCCCGGAAACGCCGTCCTGAACCAGGCTGGTGGCACCCGTCGCGGCAGCGGCGACCACTGGCACGCCGCACGCCATCGCTTCCTGCGTGACGTTGCCGAATGCTTCCGTGATCGACGGGTTGAGGAAGACGTCGCTGCTCGCCAATGCGCGGGCGAGATCGTCGCCGGTCTGGTGGCCGACGAAGATCGCATCGCCGGGCAACTGGTCCTTGAACCATTCGCGCGCCGGGCCGTCGCCAATCACCAGCACGCGTAGCGGCACCTTGCGCCGGGTCGCGGCGGCGATTGCGTCGGCGAACACATCGAGGCCCTTTTCCATGACGATCCGGCCAAGAAAGGCGACTGCCATTTCCTGGTCGCCGATCCCCTGCTGCCGGCGCCACGCCATGTCGCGCCGACCGGGATGGAATTGCGCGCGATCGACGCCGCGGCTCCAGATCGAGATGTCGCGGCTCATGCGCTGGGCGTGAAGGACCGCGGCGGTCGATTCCGCCGGTGCGACGATCGCGTCGCAGCGCCGGTAGAAACGCCGCAGGATCGCGCGGACCGCCGGTTCGGCCCATTGCAGTCCGTAATATTGCAAATAGGTCTCGAAGCGCGTGTGCACCGATGCGACCACGGGAATGTTCCGCTTGCGCGCCCAGGTCACCGCGCGATGCGCGACGATATCGGGGCTTGAAACGTGCACGATGTTGGGCGCGAATTTCTCAAGATCGTCCAACGCATCACCCGCCAAGCGGAACGGGATCTTATATTCCGGACGGCGCGGGACGGCGAATGCGGGCGTGTCGACCAGGTCGCCGGTCGCCGGGAACGCCGGTTTTTCGACGACCGGCGAATAGACGCGGACGTTGCACCCCTGGTCGAGCAGATAGCCGACAAGCCGGTTCAGCGCCTGGTTGGCGCCGTCGCGGACATAGTTGT
>JBDTMR010000072.1:0-8226 GCA_039934175.1 Sphingomicrobium sp. | reverse complement strand
AACGCTCGTACGGCGAGATTCTCGACGAATGGCATTATGGCGAAGCCGAACGCGGCCTGATTGTCGAACCATTCATCGGCGCCGAAGCCGCCGTGCTTCCGCTCGATTATAAAGTCTATGTGTTCGGCGGGCACGCGCAGATCGTCCAGCTTCATGTCGGGCGCGGCGAGGATCATCAGTGGACGCAGTTCAATCGCGACTGGATTCCGGTCAGTGACAATCCGATCGTTGCGTCGCCGCCGACGAACCTTGCGGCAATGCTCGACGCCGCCGAGCGGCTGGCCGCCGGTCATGATTTCCTGCGCGTCGATTTCTTCGATGTCGACGGCAAATTGTGGTTCGGGGAATTCTGCCTTTTCCCCGGATCCGGGCTCGATCCTTTTCGCCCCGACGCGCTCGATCGGATGCTTGGCGATTGCTGGGGCGATGCCCGCCAACGGGCGTCCGCCTAACCCGCGGACTTGACAAAAAGGGCCCGCACGCGCCCCATTCAGGCGTGAGTCACGGGAGCGGGTGGATGATCCGGCGTTGGACGGTGATCGTTGCGGCCATGCTTGCCGCCTTGGGCCACGCTGTGCCGCTTCCTGCCCAGACAGCGAATGAACGCATTGTTGCGGTCGGAGATCTGCACGGCGATTATTCCGCCTGGCTGACCATCGCGCGCGCTTCCAGACTGGTCGGCACCGACAACAAATGGGCCGCCGGGAAGACGATTTTCGTCCAGACCGGCGACGTCACCGACCGCGGACCGGACAGCCTCAAGATCATTCGTCATCTCCAGGAGCTGGAGCGCGAGGCCCGTGCTGCCGGCGGAAAGGTCATCGTTCTCCTAGGCAATCACGAGGCGATGCAGGTAACTGGCGATCTCCGTTACGTTCACCCGGGCGAATATGCCGCCTTTGCCAACCGGCAAAGTGGGCGCCGGCGGGCTGCCGCATTCGAGGCAAACAAGGAGCGAATCAGCGAATATTTCCTGGCCAGGGACCCTTCGCTGAGCCCGGAAGCGATCGAGGCGGAGTGGCTCAAGGAGACGCCGCTGGGAAAGGTCGAACATGACACGGCCTGGTCGCCCAAGGGCGATCTGGGCCAATGGGCGGCACGGCTACCGGCGGTTGTGAAGGTTGGCGACACATTGTTCGCACATGGCGGAATCAACGGCCAATATGCCTTGGTCCCGATGGTCGAGATCAATCGCCGGGCGAAGGCCGCGATCGAGGCTGGCGATGCCAGTCCGGAAGCAATCATCAATGATGAGAATGGGCCGTTATGGTATCGCGGCCTTGCCAATGAGACCGGTAGCGGTGGTCGGACTGCCGAGAATGAACTCGATGCGGCGCTGAAGGTCACCGGAACGAAACGGCTGGTCGTCGGCCATACGCCGAAAAAGGGAGCGCCGCGCTTCGCCCTCAATGGCAAGCTCGTCCTGATCGATACGGCAATCTCGTCCTATTACGGTGGCTCGCTCGGATGGATCGAGATCGTCGGCGACCGTGTCACCCCGCATGTCACCGAACGGAGGCCATGATGCGCCCATATCTGCTCGCTGCCTTTGCCGCGCTCGTCACGACCGGCCAGGCTTGGTCGCAATCGCCCGCGCAACCGTTGTTCGCCAAAGACGCGCCTTTGAAAATTACCCTTAAGGCCGATTTCCCAGCATTGACGCGCGCGTCGGCGGATCAGACGCCGCGAGTATCCGGAATCCTGTCCGATGGCAGTGGGCAGGGACTATCCGTTCAGCTTCAGCCGCGCGGGATCACCCGCCGGTCGAAGGACGTCTGCCAGTTCCCCCCGATCCGCGTTCGCTTCGAGGGCGCGCCGCCGGCGTCGTCCGTGTTCGCCGGACAGAAGCAGCTGAAGCTGGTGACGCATTGCCGCGCGGCGCTCGGTTTCAACCAATATACGTTGCTCGAATATTCGGCCTATCGCATCTACAACCAGCTTACGCCGCTCAGCTTCCGCGTTCGGCTCGCGCTGGTCGATTATGTCGACAATTCCGGCAAAGTCGTCGCGAGCCGATACGGCTTCTTTATCGAAGATGCCGACGATGTCGCCAAGCGCAACGGGATGCGCGAAGCGAATATGGGGGAGCGCTTTGCGGTATCGCGCCTGTCTCCGACCGACGCCGCCCGGTTCGGTCTGTTCGAATATATGATCGGCAATCTGGATTGGGCGATGCAGGCGGGTCCCGCCGGGGACCAATGTTGCCATAACAGCAAGCCGATCGGCGTCGGCGGCGCGGCCGCCCAGCAGATCGTGCCCGTACCCTATGACTTCGACTTCGCCGGAATGGTGAATGCGCCGTACGCCACGCCGCCGTTCGGCGTTCCGGTCTCGAACATTCGCCAGCGCCGATATCGCGGCCTGTGCCGGCACAACGATCAGGCCAGGGCGCTTTATCCCGCGTTCCGGGCGCAGCGGGCACAACTCCCGGCGTTGCTCGCCTCGATCCCGGGCCTCGATCGGTCGAGCCAGTCGAAGGCAATCACCTATCTCGACGGCTTTTTCGCGGACATCGCGACGGATGAGCAGGCCGCAGCGAAAATCCTCAAGACCTGCCTGGGCTAGGCGGCGGCCTTAGGCCTTGGGCGGCTCGCATTGCGCCGCCGGGTCGGCCGCTGCGGTCGGCGGGCCGCCAGCGGCGGCAGCGGGCGGGCAATCCTCGCCGTCGAAGTCGGTCATGAAGCGCTTCATGCCTTCGCGCTCACCATATTCGCTGACCCACAGGATGACGAAACAGGCGTTGAAGGCCAGCGCCATCACGAACGCCAGTTCGACCGCGCCAATCCCCGACGCCAGTCCGATCCCGACCGAAAGCAGGATGTAAAGAGCGTCGCCCGAGCTCTTCAGACTGTTCTTGAACCGCACCGCGCCCGCGATACCGCCGAGTGCAAAGGCGAGCGCGAGACTGTTCTGGACGACGATGACGATCGAGGTGACGACGATCGGCAGGATCAGGATCGAACTGATCAGCGACTGGTCATATTCCTCGCCAGCGCGCGTCTTCATATAGACCCAGCTGACCGGAAGCGCGGTCATCAATGCGCCAATGATCGCCACCGATAGCCAGCCCAGGCTCTGGCTCAGGCTCTTGACCGCATGGGTCGAATTGGCCGCTTCCAGCGCGCTCCTGCCCTGGTCGGCGGAGATCAACTCCTGCGCCCCGCCAATCGGCAAATAGGGCCGAAGGTCGGGATATGCGTGCAGGAGGAAGGCGACGCCGCCGATCACCGCGAGGTAATAAACGACGAGTAAGGTGACGAGTTTGACGGCCCGCATACGATCCCCCTTCATAGCCCTTGGGCTGTCTAGGTCAAAGCGGGGCCCACGCCAAGCAATCAGTCGATCGGGTAATTGCGCACCGGATTGAGCAAGGAATAGCGTTCGCAGTGAGGCTCATGGTCGAGGTCTGGCCAGGGAATTTCGGCAATCGGCAACTTGGTGTCCGGCAATTTGTCGAGAAAGTCGCGGAGCAATGTCAGCCGACCGATCGGCTGGTCGTTGAAGTCGACCAACGTCCATGGGGCCCACTCGGTATTGGTCGCGGCAAGCATCGTTTCGCGCGCCTCGGTATAAGCTTCGTAGCGGGTCCGGCTTTCGATATCGATCGGCGAGAGTTTCCAGCGGCGACGCGGGTTCTTCAGGCGATTGGCAAAGCGTTCTTCCTGACGCTCCTGATCGACGCAGAGCCAATATTTGTAGAGCAGGATGCCATCGTCGACGAGGTGCTTCTCGAATTGAGGCGCGGCCTTAAGGAAAGCCGCCACTTCATTGTCGGAGCAGAACCCCATGACCTTCTCGACGCCCGCACGATTGTACCAGCTGCGGTCGAACAGTACGAGTTCACCCTTCGATGGCAAATGCTCCATGTATCGCTGGAAATACCATTGGCCTTTTTCGCGCACGTTGGGCGAGGGCAGGGCGACCACCCGGCAATGGCGCGGGTTGAGAACTCGACTGATCATGTCGATCGAGCCGCCCTTGCCTGCCGTATCGCGGCCTTCGAAAACGATGACCACGCGCTGCCCCGTTTCCTGAATCCAGCGCGCGGCGTCGCTCAATTCCTTGGTCAGCGGCCGGAGCAATTCTTCGTAACGCTCCCGCGTCAGGACGGTCGTTCCGCTCATCGACTGGTCATACCCCTATTTCCCCAGTGCAGGCTAGCGCCGCCGCGCCGCCTCCCGCAACGAAAAAGGGCCGGGCGTTGCCGCCCGGCCCCTCTGATGCTTCGGTCGAGTGCGCTCAGGCGCCCGCGACTTCGGCGATGTCGACCTTAACGCCCGGGCCCATCGACGAAGAGATAGCGACCTTCTGGACATACTTGCCCTTCGCGCCAGCCGGTTTCGCCTTGACGATGGCATCGACGAAGGCGTCGAAGTTCGCCTTGAGGTCGCCCTCGGGAAAGCTCGCCTTGCCGATGCCGGCGTGAATGATGCCGGCCTTTTCGACACGAAACTCGACCTGTCCTGCCTTTGCAAGACGGACGGCTTCGGCCGGGTTCGGCGTGACGGTGCCCAGCTTCGGGTTTGGCATCAGGCCCTTGGGACCGAGCACCTTACCGAGGCGACCGACGACGCCCATCATGTCCGGCGTCGCGATGACGCGGTCGTAGTTGGTGTCGCCATTCTGCATGGCTTCCATCAGGTCTTCGGCACCGACGGTCTCGGCGCCAGCGGCCTTGGCTTCGTCGGCCTTGTCGCCCTTGGCGAACACGGCGACGCGAACGTCCTTGCCGGTGCCCTTGGGCAGGTTGACGACGCCGCGGACCATCTGGTCGGCGTGACGCGGATCGACGCCCAGGTTGAGCGCGACTTCGACGGTTTCGTCGAACTTCGAGGTCGCCAGCGACTTGACGAGGCTGATCGCCTCACCAACGCCGTACAGCTTGCCTTCTTCGACCTTGCCGTCGAGATTCTTTTGCTTCTTGGTCAGCTTAGCCATGGGTTAGCCCTCCACCACGTCGAGGCCCATCGCGCGGGCGCTGCCTTCGATGATCTTCGTCGCTGCTTCGATATCGTTGGCGTTCAAGTCCTTCATCTTCATCTCGGCGATTTCCGAGACCTGCGAACGCTTGATCGTGCCCGCGGAAACCTTGCCCGGCTCCTTCGAACCCGACTTCAGCTTCGCCGCTTTCTTGAGCAGGAAGCTCGCCGGCGGGGTCTTGGTGACGAACGAAAAGCTGCGATCCGCATAGACCGTGATGATCGTCGGGATCGGCATCTGCTTTTCCATGTCCTGCGTCGCGGCATTGAAGGCCTTGCAGAATTCCATGATGTTGACGCCGCGCTGACCCAGTGCAGGACCGATCGGCGGGGAGGGATTCGCGGTGCCGGCAGGCACCTGGAGCTTGATGTAGCCCGTAATTTTCTTAGCCATTTTTCTCACTCTCTAGAGGGAAATCGGCCTTCCGAAGAAGACGTAATCCCGTTCAAGTTTAGCGGTCCAGACGGATCGACCCGAAGGCGTCACCTCCCGCAAATTCCCAATGCGATGCGTTGGAAGCCCGCGCCTTTACCAGAAAGCGGGCCGATTTCAAGCGGGTGAGGCCGCCAATAAGGCCGCCATCCGCTCGCGAACAATCTCGACCGCCTTGATCGGCCTGACCATCACCTTGAAGTGGACGATCCGTTCGCCATCTTCGGAAAAGCGCATGATGTCGACGCCGTTGACCAGAATGCCGTCGATTTCGGTGACGAATTCCAACACGGCGCCGGTATCGTTGGTCCACGTGCCGACATATTGGAAATGCACGTTGCCAAGCACAGAAACCGCCCCAAGCAAGTAGCGCATGCCGATCTCGCGCCCGTGCTGGGGTTTGTGGACGACGGGGCTTTCGAAGATCATGTCGGCATCCAGCAACGCGCGAAGTTTTGCCGGGTTGGCGTCCCGAACGAATTGGTGCCAGGCGTCGAGTGCTTTCATGTCCCGCATCCCTCGTTTCATCGCCCCATGAGCAATGTTCATGACAGGCCAGGACCCGCAAGGAAAGGTCGTCATATCCGACATGCGATCTCTCTGCCGCGCGATATTTGCCTGTGGCGGGGCGGTCGGTCGTGCGCGGGCAGAGCTTACTAGGTGGATGACGAAACAATCGGTTAACGCTACTCTCCATCATCGCGGAAAGATCGGGCGAGACGCACGTTAAGGGAGTTCTGCGGTTTCCGCAGCGGAGAGCATAATGACGTTCGAAACGGAAAACCGATCGGCCCAGGAAGACCTTACGGCGGCGCGCAATGCGCTTCGCGAGAGCGACCTGAAATTCCAGACGCTGGCCGACGCCTTCCCTCATATGGTGTGGTCGACCCTGCCCGATGGCTTCCACGATTATTATAATGCCCGTTGGTATGAATTTACCGGGGTACCCGATGGTTCGACCGATGGTGAAGAGTGGAACGGAATGTTTCATCCCGACGATCAGGAACGGGCATGGGCGCGTTGGCTGCAAAGCCTGGAAACCGGCAATCCGTATGAAATCGAATATCGCTTGCGCCACCGCAGCGGCGACTATCGTTGGGTACTCGGTCGGGCGATGCCGATGCACGATGCAAAGGGCGACATTATCCGATGGATGGGGACCTGCACCGACATCGACGAGCAAAAGGCGCAGGCCGAACAGAACGAAATTCTCGGTCGCGAGCTCAGCCACCGAATCAAGAACATTTTTGCGGTCATTACCGGACTGATCGGCCTTTCGGCGCGTCGCCATCCCGAAAACCGCGATTTCGCGCGAACGCTGCAGGAGCGGATTGCAGCCCTTGGTCGTGCCCATGAGTTCGTCAGGCCGCACTCGGAGCGATCCCGCCCGGAAGTGGTTGCGGAGAGCTTGCGGGCAGTCCTGGAAGACGTTCTGTCACCGTATCCGGCGCAATCCGAAGGTCGGCTGAAAATCGATGGCGAAGATTTTCGCCTTGACGATCGCGGTGCCACGCCAATCGCATTGCTGATTCACGAGTTGGCCACGAATGCGACCAAATACGGCGCTTTGTCGGTGGAGAACGGGACGGTCGTCCTGACCATTTCACGTGATAACGATATTGCGCAGATTGAGTGGCTAGAACGCGGCGGACCAATCCTTACCGGCGAACCGGACCATGAGGGATTCGGCACCAAGCTTGCCGAGCTCAGTATCGTCAATCAACTCGGAGGAACGCTCGTCAGAAACTGGGATCCGGAAGGTTTCGGCGCGACCGTACGGGTTCCGATCCGCAATCTCGCCCGTTAGTCAGCCGAAGAGACGGAGTGCGGGCGGCGGTTCAACCGCGATTCCCGTTTTTCTCGCGAGTGCGTAAGAAACCGCGTCGGCGAGCGCATTCTCGTCTGTCGGCTTGGTGATCACGCCGATCGTCCCAGCAACGCCGTCGCCGAGTTGGGCCGGATTGGCGGTAACGAAGATTACTGGAACGCCGCGTGCCGACAGCAGCTTACCGATCTGCGGTCCGGTCAGTCCGTCACGAAGATTCAGGTCAACCAGTGCGAGGTCGAGCGAGGTGTCGAAATACTCGGCTGCGGTCTCGAGGTCGGGGGCAATCCCGGCGCACTCGTACCCGCGCTCTTCGAGGATAGCTTCCATGTCGATCGCAACCAGCATTTCGTCCTCGACGACGAGGATTCGGGCGGTCATGTCGATACATCCATTCTATAAATTCAATTCGCGTTGCTACGAAGAACCGCAGAATGGCGATTTGGTTCCCGGCGTCGTTGCCGACGCCAGGGGATGTTCGGCTTACTTGACGCGTTCGACCTGCTCGAATTCCAGCTCGACCGGCGTTGCGCGACCGAAGATCGAAACGCTGACCTTGACCCGGGCACGGTCGAAATCGAGTTCTTCGACAACCCCGTTGAAGCTTGCGAACGGACCATCGAGCACCTTGACCGCATCGCCGATTTCGTAATCGACCTTGATCTTCTGCTTTGGCGCGGAGGCCGCTTCTTCCTTGGTGTCGAGCATGCGCAGCGCCTGCGCGTCGGGAATCGCCTGCGGCTTGCCGTTCGGTCCGAGGAAGCCGGTGACCTTGGGCGTGTTCTTGACGAGGTGATAGACATCGTCGCTCAACCCCAGCTTGGCCAGGACGTAGCCCGGCATAAACTTGCGCTCTGCCTGGACCTTCTTGCCGCGCTTCACTTCGGTGATCGTCTCGGTCGGAACCTCGACGGCCTCGACCAGCGGTTCGAGGCCAAGGCGCTTGGCTTCGCTCAAGATCGATTCGCGGACCTTGTTCTCGAAACCGG
>JBDTMR010000071.1:0-8292 GCA_039934175.1 Sphingomicrobium sp. | reverse complement strand
CCGAACCGGCGATGTCGACGACCTTGCCGATCACCGGAAGTGGCGCGGACGGGGAAGCCGGAACGGCGCCCGCGCTACGCGGTTCGTTTTCCTCGCTGAAGCTCGACAGATGTTCGGCGAATTGCTGCAGGTTCGGCTGTTCGGTCATCGTTGCTACGCATCCAATATTTCCGGGTGCGTCCAGATAATGCTGCGGGGGTTAAGATTGCGCTAAGCACGCCGCCGAATCGGCAATCGCCTCGTTCAGGCGCGGCGCGAAAAGGCCCATGCGGCGGCCCAGCCAAGGCCGAGCGACAGGATGACCGCGGCCAGCCCATACAGGAAGCCGTGGCGGCGCGCGGCAAGGGTGACGAAGCGTTCGAACCCCGACTTGCCGATTTCGACGTCGCGGGTGGCGGCGGCGATGACTCGGCCGTCCTCGATCAGGAACGTCTCGGCGGTGTAGGTTCCCACCGGGACCTGGCTGGGGATGTCGATGCGCGCGCGATAGAGCACACCGTCGCTGATTTCGACACCCTTGGCCTGTTCGGAATACAGCGCCTGACGCTTGCGCAGATCGAGCAGGCCCGCCTCGAACCGCCGCTCTTTTTCGGGCAGCGCCCCACCGCCCGACGACAATTGGAGGTCGCCGAGCCCCATTTCGTAAATCGCTGCCGTGCGCTCGTCGACCAGATCGCGGATCGGGCGCGACGAGGCGACAGCGTAGTAGGACGGCGCCGATTGGAAGCGGTGCGAATCCGCATTCATCCAGATGCCGAAAATCTTGCGCTTCTCCCGCACCAGGATCGGTTCGACCGGGCCCTTGAGGACGACGGCGATGTCCGGTGTCTTGGTCGGGGCGCGGCCGCCGGGGTAGACGATCGCGCCGAACAGGAGGAGCTGCGCGCCGGTAAAGCTGTAGCGGATCTGGATCGAACGCGCGGAAATGTCGGGCACCAGGGTCGGCTTGGCCGCGCCGATCAACGCGGGGGCGAGCGCGAGCAGGAGCAAGGCTGGCGACAGTCTCCTCACAGCATCGTCACCGTGAAAATCTCGTCTGGACGCCAGGCCAGGCCGACCAGCATCCGGATCGCGACGAGCAGGATCATCCCGGCCAGCGCGAGGCGCAGCAGATCGGGCTTGAGCCGAGTGGCGAGGCGAGCGCCATATTGTGCGCCGACGACGCCCCCGATCAGCAGCAATCCGGCAAGCACGATGTCGACGGCATGCGTGGTCATCGAATGGATCATCGTGGTGACCGCGCTGACCGCCAGGATCATGATCAAGCTGGTACCAATTACGACGCGCGGGGCCATGCCCAGGATGTAGATCATCGCCGGGACAAGGATGAAGCCGCCGCCAACGCCGAGCAGAACAGTCAGGATGCCTGCGCCGAACCCGATGATCGCGGGGGCAAGCGGCGAGATGTAGAGGCCCGAGGCATAGAACCGCGTCCGCATTGGCAGCGAGGCGACCCAGCGGTTGTGGCGCTGGGGGACGCTTGGCGGGCGGGCGGGCGTCACCCAGCCGAGCGCGATCAACGCATCCTTCAGCATCAGTGCACCAATCCCGCCAAGCAGGATGACGTAAAGAAAGCCAATGATGAGATCAATCTGGCCGCTGGCCTGCAGGATGCGGAACAGGAAGGCGCCGACCAGAGAGCCGATCGTGCCGCCGACGATCATCACGCCGCCCATCTTCAGATCGACGCCGCCGCGCCGCAAATGGGCATAGACACCCGAAACCGATGCGCCGGTGATCTGCGTCGTCGCGCTTGCCACCGCGACCGTCGGCGGAATGCCGTAGAAGATTAGCAGCGGGGTTGTCAGGAAGCCGCCGCCGACCCCGAACATGCCGGACAACAGGCCGACCAGACCGCCCAGCAGGATGATGAGCAGCGCGTTGACCGATTGACCGGCGATGGGAAGATAGATGTCCATGGGCTGGCGGCGACGCTAGCGCGGCGCGGCGCGCCATGCCAGCGCGTTTGCCGGCGATCAAAAGTCGCTGGCGATGGTCACCGGTGCGCCGGAAGTAGGAAGCGCATTGCCGACGAGGCGCTGACGATAGTCGAGGTGCATGCGGACGCCCTTGAGCATATCCACAATGATCCGCGGTCCGGCATCGACCCGGTAGGTTGCGCCGAAGCGATCATCGCGTTGCCCGCCAGCCCAGATTGTTGCGTGGCGAATTTGCAATGCTTCCCCACCGCTTGTCGCGAAACGGGACGTTTCTTAACTTATGTTAACGATAATCCTTGACTCGCAAGCGGTAAAACGGCAGTTGGAGCGGCGCCGCCGCAAGGGCGGGGTCTTCCGTTGTCGGAGAGGGTTTAAAGGCGTTGCGCGCCGGGTTCGGGGGCATTCGAATGCGAAATTGGCTGGCCATGTTGAAAGACCGTTCGGGCGCTGCTGTGGCCGAATATGCGCTCGTCATCGCCATCCTCGGAGCAGCGCTGACCTTCGGGGCACTGGCGCTTGGAACGGCGATCACCGATTCGGTCGGCAATGGCACCGAATGCGCCGCGGCTGACAGCAGTGCGGCGACGGAATGCTGATCGCGCCTTGATTCCGTGCCCACCAAGGCGTCATTGGCAAATCATGGTTTCAACTTTCTTCCTGTTCCTGCTGGCCGCCAGTCCGACAGTCGAGACCGCGCGCGCCAATTGGGCAGCGCTTGATCGCGGCATGCATTGCGATGCCGTGTCGCAGTCGCTGCTGATCCCCCCAAAAGGTCAGCAACAGCCGTTCGTTACCTTGTCGTTCGACCGTTCCGGGGCACGCAAAGGCCAGCTTGCGGTGCGTTTCAAACGACCCGTGCGGGCCGGATCGTCGGCCATGCTCACCATCGGAGACCAGCCCTTTCAGCTCATCGCCCAAGGCCCGGTTGCGTGGAGCCGCGGGCCAATGCAGGAGATCGCGATCCTTGATGCGATGCGCACCGCGACGATCATGAAGGTCGACGCGCGCGATGCGACGGGGCGCAGGATGGTCGATCGTTATGCATTGTCCGGCGCGCCGACCGCGATCGATGCCGCCGCAGCCTGCGCCGCAAGGCTGGCAAAGCGCTGAAAACGCGCGTAAAGGCGCGCCCTCACCATGAGCGCCGATACCAACCTGATGCCGATTCCCGGCCCCATCGATCCCGTGCCAGTGCCGCGCGCGTTGGTGGCGCGCGCCGATGGCAAGGTCGAACTGGTCGGGCTTCCCAAGGACGGGATTCGCGCCGCGCTTGAACAGGCCGGGCTGGAACCGCGCCAGGCCAAGCTTCGCGCCAAGCAGATCTGGCACTGGATTTACAATCGCGGAGTCAGCGATTTCGAGGCGATGACCGACATTGCCAAGGCGCAGAAGCCGTGGCTGATCGAGCGTTTCACCATCACTCGCCCCGACGTGGTGGAGGCGCAGGTGTCGACCGACGGAACGCGCAAGTGGCTGCTCAAGACGCATGACGGTCACGAGTTCGAGATGGTCTTCATCCCCGACGCCGACCGCGGCACCTTGTGCGTGTCGAGCCAGGTCGGCTGCACGCTCAATTGCCGTTTCTGCCACACCGGAACGATGCAGTTGGTCCGCAATCTGGAACCGGGCGAAATCGTCGGACAGGTGATGCTTGCCCGCGATGCCTTGGGGGAATGGCCGAAAGCGGGCGACCAGCCCACCGAAGGCTTCGGGCCGGACGGACGCATGCTGACCAACATCGTGATGATGGGGATGGGCGAGCCGCTCTATAATTTCGACCATGTGAAGCAGGCATTGAAGATCGTCATGGATGGCGAAGGGCTGGGCCTGTCGAAGCGCCGCATCACGTTGTCGACGTCGGGCGTGG
Source organism: Sphingomicrobium sp. (assembly GCA_039934175.1). Classification (GTDB taxonomy): domain Bacteria; phylum Pseudomonadota; class Alphaproteobacteria; order Sphingomonadales; family Sphingomonadaceae; genus Sphingomicrobium. Next base: position 4,485 of record JBDTMR010000071.1, on the reverse strand, counting down.
TGCCGATGATGCAGCGCTGCGGCGACGAAATCGGGGTCAATCTTGCGGTGTCGCTACACGCCGTCACCAAGGAGGTGCGCGACGAGATCGTGCCAATCAACCGCAAATATGGGATCGAGCAATTGCTCCAGGCCTGCGCCGATTATCCCGGCGCCAACAACGCCCGTAGGATCACCTTCGAATATGTCATGCTGAAGGACAAGAACGACAGCGATTCCGACGCGCACGAGCTGGTGCGCCTGATCCGCGCCTACAAATTGCCGGCCAAGGTCAATCTGATCCCGTTCAATCCGTGGGCGGGTGCGCCCTACGATTGTTCGACGCCCGAACGCATTCGCGCCTTCAGCAACATCATCTTCGAAGCGGGGATTTCCGCCCCGATCCGAACGCCGCGCGGGCGCGATATCGATGCCGCCTGCGGTCAGTTAAAAACCTCCGCCGAAAAGAAGCGGCGCTCGGTCCGCGATGCTGAAGCGGCTGCGGTGGAGCCGAACGCTTAGTCGACGCGTTCGGATGCCATGCGTCTGACCATTGCCTTCATTGCCCTCGCTCTTGGCGCCTGCGCGCCCGATTGGACCCGCCAGCCCGGCTTGCCAGGCGTCTACGCCCTTTATGACGACGGAACTATTGCCGGATCGTGGCGGCTCGAGCGACGCGACGACCGCCCGGCGCGCGATGTCGAACTATCCATCCTTGGCGGGCGCGTTGCCACCTTCGCGGTCCAGTCGGGCTGCACGATGACGGGCGGTGTGCTCGTCCCGACCAACGTCAACATTTATCGGATCGATCGCTACGAGAGTGGCTATTCCACCGACCGCTGCGGGCCATGGAGGAATGGGTCGGCGGTAGCGCCCTTTGACGAGACCATGGTGAATGTCGTTCGCAATGGCAGCATATTGACCGTCACGGGCGGCGGCCATGTCGCGATCTTCCGGCGCATGACTGCCTGACGCTTGCGCCATGTCGCAGGTCGATTAAGGGTCGATCGGCTGACAGGGGGACGCTATGGCACTGCTCGACAAATTACTTTCCAAGTTGATCACCAGCGGACGGCTGACGATCGTCATGCCCGACGGCAAGGAGCGCAGCTTCGGCCCCGGCGGCGGCAAGGATATCCGCGTCCGCTTGGCTGATCGCAAGGTCGCCTTTGATGTCGCCCGCAACCCCCGTCTTGGCATTGGCGAAGCCTATATGGACGGGCGCATCTCGATCGAGAATGCCGACATCCTCGCGTTGATGGAAATGGTCGTTGGGGCCAACCGCTGGGAAGACAAGGGCGGTGGGCGCAAGGCGCTGAACAAGGGCAAGCAACGGTGGAAGCGACTGTTCCGGCGCAACGAAGCGAAGCAATCGCGCAAGAATGTCGCGCACCATTATGACATCGGCAACGAGCTATACCGTCTCTTCCTCGACGACGACATGCAATATAGCTGCGCCTACTTCACCGATCCGGCCAACAGCCTGGAGCAGGCCCAGGCCGACAAGAAGGCACATATCGCCGCGAAGCTCTACCTGAAGCCGGGCCAGCGCGTGCTCGACATCGGCTGCGGCTGGGGCGGCACCGCGCTCTACCTCAACCGCGTCGCCGACGTCGACGTGCTGGGCGTCACGCTGTCCGAAGAGCAATTGAAGGTCGCTCGCCAACGCGCCGAGGAAGCGGGCGTGAGTGACCGCGTCAAGTTCGAGCTGATCGACTATCGCTCGGTTGAAGGCCGGTTCGACCGGATCGTTTCGATTGGCATGTTCGAACATGTCGGCGCCAAGCATTTCGACGAATTTTTCGCAAAGTGCCGCGAATTGCTGACCGACGACGGCGTCATGCTGCTTCATACGATCGGCAAATATGGCAAGGCGAGTGCGCCCGACCCGTTCACCGACAAGTGGATTTTCCCGGGCTACCACCTGCCGTCGATCAGCCAGCTGACCGCGTCGACCGAAAAGTTGAAACTGATCGTCAGCGACCTGGAAATCCTGCGCGTCCATTATGCCTATACGCTGCGCCATTGGCTGGAGCGGACGCGGGCGTCGAAGGACAAGATCATCGCGCTCTACGACGAGCGGTTTTACCGGATGTGGGAATTCTATCTGGCCGGCGGCGTGGTTGCCTTTGACAATGGATCGATGTGCAATTTCCAGGCGCAATATGTGCGCGATCGCTATGCGCTTCCGCTAACCCGCGATTACATGGTTGAACAGGAAAAGAAATACCGCGAGGCGCGCTGACGCCCCGCGGCAATCCTGTTCCCCGAATTGTTTAGAACTTGGTCCCGACCCCGGCGCGGATGCCCCAGTTGGTGCCGGCGTCATTGAGGGCGGTAACGGTGCCGCCAACGTTGGCAGAGAGCGCACCAAACTGGGCGCGCAAGCCGAGCTGGAGCGTGGCATAATCGTCGTCGAACGACAGGCCGGGAACTGCATAGGGGGTGGTGTCAGGCATCGACTGCAGCTGGGCGGTGACTTCATCGGCGAGGTTGCCGAATTCCTTGTCGTAAGTCAGCTGGATATAGGGATGCACGTTGCTACCCAGGTTCATCTCGGCTTTGTAGCCAATGCTTCCGACCAGCGAGTTGAACTTCTGGCTGCCGAACGCGAGTGAGGTCGAAAGCGTCGATCCGTCTTCGGCATAGCCATCGATCCGGACCTGCTGGGCGACAAGACCGATTACTGGGCCGTGGGTGAATTCGTCATTACGGAACTCATAGCCACCCTGCAGCGCGCCGAAGAAATTGCTGCCGTCGGCTGAGCCCGAATGGCGACGAACGGTCGCACCAAGCTGGATATCGCGATCGATATCGTTCTTCAGCCAGCTGTAGCCAAGCGTGCCCCGTGCCCAGAAATTCTCGCCATACCAGCCGGCATAGCCGCCCAGCGTGATGTCATCCTGCGAGAAGCCGCCGCCGAAGGTATTGAACTTGGTGTCGCCCCAGCCCGCACCGGCAAAGATTCCGGCGCGAAGACCGCCATTCGACCAATCGAAGCCGGCTAGCAGCGACTTGACCTTGTCCTTGTAGCCGTTGCCGACCTCGAGGCTGGAACCGTCGTAGCTGCCCTCGGCCCACAGGCCCAGGCCGTCGGCGATCGGGCGGTTGGCGTGGAGGGCGATGCGATCGACTCGCGAACGGCCATTCAGGCTGGCGACGTAGGGCATCAGCGCAATCTGGCGCGGCCCTTCCAGGACGGACAATGCGTAGCTGGCGAGAATGCGGTGTGACGCCGTCGTCGGATGAACACCGTCAGCGAAGACATAATCCTGGTCCGCCGTTGGGGTGACGTAAGACGCCGGGCTGCAGGTCAGCGAGTTGGACGTGATCTGCGGCTGACACGCGGTGCCCGTCGTATTGGTGAAGCCATAGAGGCCGGGATTGGCGAGGATTTCGTTGATCAGCGCGAAATTGTTGAGCGGGATGTAGCGCAGGCCCGCCGCGTTGAGGCCCGCGTAAAGCGCATTGTTGTAGGTTACCGTCACCGCTGTTCCGCCGGCCTGGGCGGCCGGTCCTTGGGCGCGGAACGCGGGCGTCGAACCCAGATCGGGAATGTTCGGAACGAAGATGTAACGCGCGCCGGCATTGGTAAGCTGACTGACAATTGCGACTTCGCCGGCCACTGCGGCCGGGATGATGACATTGGGATCGCCGCCCGCGTTGGTCACCACGAACAGATCGTTGGCACCGCCGAAGACAGTAAAAAGCGAATTGGGGTCAGCAGCTCCGCCATTCGCCGCCAGATAATTGTTGACCTGCGTCTGCAACGAAGGGATCGGGCCGAGCGCACCGACCACATTGACATTCACGCGTGCACCGCCGGCGGCATAATTGTCGCCAGTCTGGCCGTTGCCATTGGGATCGCCGTTGGTTCCGTAAAAATCGGCAAGGATTTGCGAATAGACATCGCCGGGGTTGGTGGTGAACTGGCCGATCAGCGGCTGCGCGCTGGGCGGGAGGAGCGGACGGAAGAAGCCGGCGTCGGTCAGGCTGTCACCGAAGAAAACCGTCGTGTCGTAGGGATGGTCCTGCGCGGCGGCGGGGGCGGCGATGCTTGCCAAGGCGATTGCGGCAAAGGCCGAGTGTCGGGCGAAGCGAGTTACGTTACGAGTCATGAAGATACTCCCAGTGACTTTTTCCGTGATCAGGGCAGCGAACGAATGTGCCGACCCGCCGGGGTTGGCACACTCGTTCTCCAGATTCCGCCCTTTTTCAAGAGGGACTTAGCGGGCGTTGAGTTCGGCGACGAGATTTGGCGCCGGATAGATGTGTAACAGTGCTTCCTGAAGCGCCGCCGTGCTGACCGCGACGGTGCGGTTGAGCGTCCCGTCATAGCCGTAATTGCCGCCCAGCGAATGGATGTTGCCGTCGAACGCCGCACCGATCACGGTGCCGTCCTTGTCAATCACCGGCGATCCCGAATTGCCACCGATAATGTCGTTGGTGGTGACGAAATCATAGGTCGTCTTCATGTTGATCTTCGCCTTGTTGGCGACGAACGCCG
>JBDTMR010000070.1:0-8570 GCA_039934175.1 Sphingomicrobium sp. | reverse complement strand
CGCGATCAACTAAAGACGATGAAGCGCGGCAGCGTTCTCGTCGACATCGCCATCGACCAGGGCGGTTGTTTCGAAACCTCTCGCCCGACGACTCATGATGATCCGGTCTACGAGATTGACGGGGTGATCCATTATTGCGTTGCCAACATGCCGGGCGCAGTTGCTCGCACGTCGACCTTCGCGCTCAATAACGCGACGTTGCCCTTCATCCTGAAGCTGGCAAATCTCGGTGCGGAAAAGGCCATGGCCGCCGATCCGCATCTTGCCGCGGGCCTCAACGTCTCGGGCGGGAAAATCCGCAATCAACCAGTTGCCGAGGCGCTCGAGCTCGAATTCGTCGCAGCCTGATCAGGTGGCAGGCGGCGCCGAACGCGGCGCTGCCTGCATGCGCTCGATCAACGCCACTCCGTCAACCAGATATGGGCGCCATTGGGCGCGCGGATCGCTCTTGGCGAGCAGATCCTTCCAGATGGCGAGCGCTTCGTCGGGTTGGCCCGAGCGAAGCAAGGCGAGTCCGAGAAAAAAATCGGGCGCCGGTGCGTTCGGCGCGATTTCCTTGGCGCGCTGGAATGCCAGCCGCGACGCCGGAGTTACGCTTCGTGCGTGGTCGGCCAGCGCATTGCCGAGGCCAACCCAAAGACCATAATCGCGCGGATGCGCTCTCACTGCCGATTTCAGCAAGCCGACGGCGTCCTGTGTTTCGCCGCGCGCCGCAAAACTGTCCGCCATGATCAGCCAATGTTCCGACGCGCTGAAATTGCCCATGAAGGCGCGGCGCACCTTGTCGAGCGGGATCGGTGCGCTCGCCGCCTGACCCGAGCGCGGCGAACCGGCAAGCCCCGGATGGCCCTGGAACGCATAACCGGCAGCGCCGAACATCAGGATCGCGCCTGCCATCGACAGGGCAGCGCCGCGCATTCCAAGCAAGCGCAGCACGACGAGGGCCACCGCCATGAAGATCAAGACGATCAAGAGGCCCGTCATCGACGCGCCCTCAATCGCCGCGCCGCGAGCGCTGCGCCAACGACGAGCAGGAATAATGGGGCCGCCCACAATGGCCACGTCAGCGGCTTCACCGGCGGCGCAAAGGTAACCCAGTCACCATAACGTTCGATCAACCAGCGACGGATCTCTTTTGGTGATTCGCCGGCAGCAATTCTTTCGCGAACCATCGCGCGCATGTCGCCCGCCAGTTCGGCGTCGCTGTCCGCGATCGATTGGCCCTGGCAGACCAGGCAGCGCAGTTCCGCCATCAAATTCTTTGCTGCCACTTCCTGTTTCGCGTCCGGCAATTGGCGGTCCGCCCATTGCGACGGCGGCAGGCTGCTGTCGGCCAGCAGCGGCGACGCAAGTCCAAGAAGCAAGGCGGCGGCGATCAGCCTCATCGCGCTTTCTCCATCTCGGCAAGAATCGTCGCTACATCTTCCGGTTCGATCGGTCCGACATGTTGGTAGCGAATGACGCCTTGTCCATCGATAACGAAGGATTCGGGCACGCCTGAGGAACCGAGCGCCATCTGGGCGCGGCTGTCACGGTCGCTCCCGATACGGTCGAACGGGTCGCCATTGCGCACCAGGAAATCCGCGACATCCGCTTCGCGGTCGCGAACCGCAATTGCCTCGATCGTCACGCCGCGAAGCTTGAGGTCGAGGAGGACCGGTGCTTCCGCCAGGCAAGGCACGCACCAGCTGGCGAAAATGTTGAGCAATTTCGGTTTGCCGGCGGCCAGATCACCCGAAGAAAGTCCGCCTCGTCCCCGAACGGCTGCTGGAAGCGCGAAAGCGGCGACGGCTTTTCCTTCAAGCCGGGATCGGATCGCCGTCTCCGGTGGATTGGCGAGGCGCCAGACGGCCACCACTGAGAACGCGAAGAGCATGGCGAGCGGTGCGAACAGGATGACCTTCCGGCTCATTCGCTGACTTTCCGGCGGCGCCAGTCTGTCCACCAACGACCGAGCAAGGCGACGCCGCCGCCCGAGGCAATCATCAACCCGCCGAGCCAGATCAAGGTCACGAACGGCTTCCACCAAAGCCGCAATTGCCAGGCGCCTTCGCGCTGTTGGCCGATCACGGCGTACAATTGGCCGTTCCACGCGGTGGAGAGCGCGACTTCGCTGGTTTCGGTGGGTGGCGAAGTGAAGACGCGGGCCTGCGGGCGCAGCTCGACCGAACCGTCGCCGCGAGACGCGCGCAACAGCGCTTCGACCGCCGTCCAGTTCGGCCCGGCGACCGGCGCGACACCGACGAACGCCACCGTATAGGGCCCGACGACAAGGCGATCACCGGGGCGGGCCGAGGCCAGGCGCTCCTTCGTAAAGGCGCTGTCACTGGCCATTCCGATCATCGCGACTGCGACCCCGAGATGGGCGATGACCATCCCCCAGGTAGCGAGCGGAGTGCGGCGAAGTGACCGACCGAAAAGCGGAAGCAGGCTGGCCGGGATCAGCGCGGCACCGACCGTCAGGCCGAGGCGACTGAGCAAGCTCATGTCCGGGGCGAGAATGATCGATCCGGCAAGCGCGACGGCCCCGATGAGCATCGGCACCACCAGCTTTCCCGTAATCCTGACGTCATGACGTCGCCAGCGGAGCAATGGTCCGACCATCAACAGAATGGCGAGTAGCAGGGCGAGCGGCCCGGCCACCGCATTAAAATAAGGCGGGCCGACCGACAGCTTTTCGCCGGTCAGCGCCTCGATGAAGAGGGGATAGAGCGTGCCGACGAAGACGATGCCAAGGATGACGCTGAGCAGAAGGTTGTTGAGCACCAATGCCCCTTCCCTGCTGACCAACGCGAAGCGGGTGCCTTCGGTAACGGTCTGTGCACGCCACGCGAACAAAGCCAGCGCTGCGCCGACGTAAAGCACCAGCAGGCCCAGGATGAACGTGCCACGCGCTGGATCGACCGCGAAAGCGTGGACCGATGTCAGGATGCCCGAGCGAACCAGGAACGTCCCGGCCATCGACATCGAGAATGCGACCACGGCGAGCATCATCGTCCAGGTCTTCAATCCGCCGCGTGCCGCGAGAACGCTGACCGAGTGCAGCAGGGCGGTGGCCGCCAGCCACGGCATCAGCGAGGCATTTTCGACGGGATCCCAGAACCACCAGCCGCCCCAGCCAAGTTCGTAATACGCCCAGTAGCTTCCGGCAGTGATCCCGACGGTCAGGAAAATCCACGAACCGAGCACCCACGGGCGCATCGCCCGCGCCAGCGCCGGGCCGACATCGCGGGTCAGCAATGCCCCGACTGCAAGGCTGAAGGCAACCGACAAGCCGACGTAGCCAATGTAAAGCGTCGGTGGATGGAAGGCGAGACCGGGGTCCTGAAGCAGAGGATTGAGCCCCTGCCCCTCCATCGGCGCCGGATTGAGCCGATCGAACGGGTTCGACGACAAAAGCAGGAAGGCGTAGAAGCCGAGCGCCAGCGCCGCCTGTGCGCCCAGCGTCGCGGCCAGGGTGCGCGGCGCAAGGGCGCGCGACAGCAAGGCGAGCGCCGCCCCCGACAGCGTCAGGATCATCACCCACAGAAGCATCGAGCCTTCGTGATTTCCCCATGCCCCGGCGACCTTATAGAGCAACGGCTTGGCGCTGTGACTATTGGCCGCGACCAAGGCGACGCTAAGGTCCGTCCGGACAAAGACCGCGATCAGGCAGGCGAAAGCCGTGACAACCGGAAGCGCCTGGACAATTGCGACACCGCGAATGTTTCGGGCGCCCTCGCTTTCGAGTTGCGGCAGGAAAGCGAGAAACAGTTGCAGCAACGCCAATGCCGCAGCGATCCACAAAGCGGCGAGGCCCGCCTCGGCAATCATTTCGCGACAGTCTCCGCGGCGGCATGTTCGGCGACGGCATTGCCCAGTTGCGGTGGCATATAACGTTCGTCATGCTTGGCGAGAATATTGTCGGCGATGAAGGTGCCGCCGGTCAAAAGCTTGCCCTCGGCGACGACACCGCCGCCTTCCTTGAACAGCGACGGCGGAATGCCGCGGTATGTGGCCACAACCTTGTTCGGGCCGTCGGTGACGGTGAATTGGTGAGTCACGCCATCAGGGTTCACCGAAAGCGACCCTTCCTCGACCATCCCACCAAGCCGGACGAAGCGGTCGGGCGCGACTTTACCGGCAGCGATATCGGTCGGCGTGACGAAGTAGGCGGCGCGGTCTTTCAGGCCCCACATCGCAAGCATCACCGCCGCCAGAAGTGCGACGATCGCGGCGCCGACCAGGGCCAATCGTTGATGCTTGGGCTTCAAGCTCACTTGCCGAGAATCTCGTCGGCGCGGCGTTCGGCAGCGCGCATGGCGAGGATGCTCCACAGCAGCAGGCCGAGCGTTCCCGACAGGGTGACCGCATAAGCCGCAATGACGAAGGGCCACTGGGTCATGCCGCCATCCGCCGCAATCGCGCTTCGGCGCGGGTGGTTGCCAGGTCTGCGCGCATTCGCATCAGAACGATTGCCGCGAACAGCAACGTAAAACCCAGTGTCGTCAGCGGCAACGGCCAGAGCAGTTCCTTGGCAATCGAGGATCCGCCGCCCAGGCTGATCGACTGGCCCTGGTGAAGCGTTCGCCACCACTGTACCGAATAATGGATCACCGGCAGGTTGGCGGCCCCGACCAGTGCAAAGATGGCCGCCATTCGCCCCTCGGTGCCTCGCTCCCGCTCCGCCGCCGACAGACCGACATAGCCGAGGTAGAGGAAGAAGAGGATCAGCATCGACGTCAATCGTCCGTCCCATTCCCACCATGTCCCCCAAGTCGGGCGGCCCCAGATCGAACCCGTCGCAAGGCAGATGAAGGCGAATGCTGCACCGACGGGTGCAATCGCGCGTCCGGCAATTGTCGCTAGTGGATGGCGCCAGACCAGCTGGCTCAATGCGGCAATGGCGAGACCGCTCCACCCCGCCATGCCGAGCCATGCTGCGGGAACATGGACGTAGAGGATACGGGCGCTGTCGCCCTGCAGATAATCGGGCGGAGTCACGAAAAGCCCACCCAAAACACCTGCCGTGACGAGCGCAAGCCCCAACCACAGGCACCAGCCGGTCGCCGGTCGGGCGATCCTCATGAATCGGGCGGGGTTGGCGAGTGCGTGCATGACGGTGTCCGCTCCCTAGAGAAGCGCCACCATTCCTTCAATTGATCTTCGACAATTCAGCCGCGGCCAATCAGCTTTTGGGCCATTGCGTCGGCGACGGCTGCGGGATCGCGGCTCGTCGCGGCGCTTTCCGCCCAGATCATATCCAGCCGACCCGGGATCGCTTCGACGCGCTGACGGACGAGATCCGGACCACCGTCCTTCAGATATTCGGTCGACACGTTGATGATCCCGCCCGCGTTGATGACGTAATCGGGCGCGTAAAGGATGCCCCGCGCCATCAGTCGTTCGCCGTCTTGCGGGGTCGCGAGCTGGTTGTTTGCGCCGCCGGCAACGATCGGCGCGTTGAGCGCGGTAATCGATTCCGCGGTCAAGATCGCGCCGAGTGCATTCGGACTGAACACATCGGCCCCTAGCGTCATGATCTGCCCAGGGTCGACAACCGTTCCGCCGGTCTCTCCGGCAAGCGCGCTGGCGCGATCGCCAGCGACATCGGCAATGCTGAGCCTAGCGCCCTCTTTCGCGGCAAACCGAGCCACACCGCCAGCCACACTGCCTGCGCCCTGCATCGCGATGTGCAGACCAGCCAGCGTATCCTTGCCGAGCGCACGCCGGACCGCAGCCTTCAGGCCGAGGAAAACACCGAGCGACGTATGCGGCCCGGGATCGCCGCCGACTTCGCCGCCGGCAACGGGCAAGCCCGCCACGTAGCGCGTCTCCGCGGCAATTGCGGTCATGTCGGCGACCGACATGCCGACATCTTCGGCGGTGACGTAATTGCCGCCCAGCTTCTGGATGGCCTTGCCGAATGCGGCGACCTGTTGCGCTGTCTTGGTGCGAGCCGAATCGGCGAGGATGACAGCCTTCCCGCCGCCGAGCGGAAGGCCGGCCATGGCATTTTTAAAGCTCATCCCGCGCGACAGACGAAGCGCATCGGTCAGGGCGTCCGCATCATCGGCATAATGCCAGAAGCGCGTGCCGCCTGCCGCCGGACCGAGGTGAGTCGAATGCATCGCGATGATCGCGCGCAGGCCCGAGGCCTTGTCGGTGATGAAATGCAGCGCTTCATGCGCATCGAAATCGGGGAAGCCCCAAGGGGTGTTCATGGATCGCCTAACTTCTTGTAGGGTCAGGAAAAATGGGGCGATCGACGGGGCTTGAACCCGCGACCCTCGGTACCACAAACCGATGCTCTAACCAACTGAGCTACGATCGCCGCAAAGCGCCCTTGGAGGAGGCGCGCCGTGCCCTTAATGGTCAAGCGCCGCAATGGCAAGTGAGACCACCGATGAATGCGACAATTGAAAAGTTCGGATATCCTGCCACGCTGATCCGGGAATACGATCATTGGGTGCTGATGTTGAGGCCCGCGCAGGTGACGGCTGGATCAGTCATTCTGGCCGCCAAAGGCGGAGCGTCGGCATATGGCGATCTCACAGACGCTGCATTCGTCGAACAGGGTCGGATCGTCGGCGAACTCGAATCTCGTCTCAAAAACGTCATCGAATATGAAAAAATCAACTATCTCATGCTGATGATGGTCGATCGGCATGTTCACTTCCACATTTTTCCGCGCTATGGGGGCCGCCGTTCTCTAGCCGGCATTTCTTTCGAAGATAGTGGATGGCCAGGACCACCCGACCTTAAATCGGGGGTAGAATGCGGTAGCGAGTGGATCGAGCGCGCCGTCAACTTGTTGCGTACGGGGCAGTAACGATCAGTCATTGGTCGATATCAAAGCAGCAAACAGGGTTAATGACTTGCGCAAACCTTTCGGTGGGCGCACTTTGTGGTTTGGGAGTGAGAAGTGAATTCGAGTCGTCATAAAAGCGGGCAGCTTACGGACGGTGTCGCCCTTCGTGATCGTCTGGTCGAAGCTGGGCTCGAGGCGTCCATTGCCGACGTCATTGCGGAAATGCCACAGCGCCGCGTCCAACTCGATCCCCGCCGACCGTTTCGCGAGCCTGGGGCGGCCCGCGACGAAGTGATGTTCGTGGCGACCGGCTTGGTCTCGAAATATAAAGCCGACTCGAGCGGGCGCCGCCAGATCGTCGCCTTGCGCTTTCCCGGTGAGGGCATTCTGCCGCGCGAAGGTTCGGCGGCTTATGGCATCCAGGCAATCGTCAAGAGCGAGGTGCTCGTCGGCAAGGCCGAGGATTTCGATCCGATCATCGACGCACACCCGGCGCTCGCCCGCTTCTTCTGGCGATTGATCCAGCGCAACGAATCGATCGGCTATGAGTGGCTGGTCAATTGCGGTCGTCGCGATTCCACGGCACGCGTCGCCCACCTTCTAGCGGAAACGGCGACCCGATACGGGATCGATCCCAAGTCGGAGCCACTGCCCAACCCGTTCACCCAGCAGCAAATTGCCGATATTACCGGCCAAACGTCGGTCAACGTCAACCGCGTGTTTGCAGACCTGGAACGTCAGGGCCTGATTTCCCGGCAAGGCCGCAACATCCATTTCCGCGATTGGAACGAAATGCTTCGCGTGGCCAGCTTCCAGCCAGGTTACCTGGACTAATTTTCACTATTCCAGAATGAAATGGACGGGCGGTACCAATAGGAAACTGGGTACCGCTTCGCCCGTCTCGTTAGTTGCCGGCTTGAATTGGCCCCGCTTGGCAAGAACCTCGCATGTCCGGTCCGCGAACCTAACGTCGCCTGCGAGCTCGATGGCTTTGCAGCCGTTTACTTTTCCGGCTGCATCGAGCCGCAACAACACGCGCGCCATTCCCTTCTTGAAGGCATCGAGAAGTGCAGGCGGAAAGTCTTCCGCCCGAAAAACGCTGCGAGGATCGCGAACGGGAGTTGGGTCGACCGCCCAGGTGCGGGGCGCACCCCACCGTTTCGCAAGGTCGTCGATGCATGCGCGCGAAGCGTTGATCGCCTTATCCAGGCCCGCCGTCATAACGGTCACGCGACCAGTCTTGCGTCCATCAACGGTTATTTCTCCCATCGATATCGCGGAACTGATTTGCTTGTGCGTCAACGAAGTTGCGATCCGTTGATCCATTTTGTCAGGGGTGGTGGATACCTGCACCTCCGGCGGAAACTCCGCGTCAACCTCCGCTGGCGACACTGTCACCAGTTCGCGGAAATCACGCTGCTTGGTCTTTGGCACCAGCAACGTCACCTCATGGATTTGCGTATGCGGCCGTAACTGGATCGAAAGCCCGTTTCGGTTAGCCGTCCGCGCGCGAACGATGTCACAACTCGAAGGTGCGTAATCCACTGTCCAGCGACCGACTTTCGGCGCGACCGTCGTCTGTGCGCCAATCGGCGAGGCCAAAAGGCCGATGATGATCGGAATTGCCTTAATACGCATGACATGACGCCCCTGATGAAATCGCCCAGCAAACTGGCGCGATCCGAAGGGGATGTCGAGCGCGACCGACCAACGGCCACGGTTGACGCATGGTGGGCGCGGCAGGGATTGAACCTGCGACCCCACCCGTGTGAAGGGTGTG
>JBDTMR010000069.1:0-8667 GCA_039934175.1 Sphingomicrobium sp. | reverse complement strand
ATCGCCGAGACGGTGGACGCGATCGCGGGATTGTTGAACTGGATCGGTGAAAGATTGACCGCGATCCGGACTTGATCCGGCCATGAAGTCGCTTCCTTTACCGCCGTATCGAGCACGAAGGTACCGACCTTTTCGATCATCCCGCATTCTTCGGCGAGCGGGATGAACCGATCGGGGCCGATCCAGCCACGGGTCGGATGGTTCCAGCGAACCAGTGCTTCGAAACCGCAAACCTCTTCGCCAGCGGTCCGGACGATCGGCTGATATACCACCGACAATTCGTTGCGGTCGAGCGCGAGGCGAAGATCGTTTTCCAACGCCTGCCGATCGGTCGCTTCGGAATGCATCGACTGTTCGTAGAAGCAATGTTGTCCGCGACCGGCGGCCTTAGCGGCGTAGAGCGCCAGATCGGCGTTGCGGATCAGCGCATCGGCACAGCTTCGGCCAGGGTCGCCGATTGCAATTCCTACGGATGCTCCGATCGTAACCTTGTTGCCTTCGATCATGTAAGGTCGCGACACTTGCTCGATAAGTGTTTTGGCGAGCGATTCGAGCAGGCCGGTTTCCACTGTGCCGGGAAGCACCGCCTTGAATTCGTCGCCACCCAGACGCCCGACCTGGCCGTGATTTCCCATGACCGATTTGAGCCGTTCGGCGACCTGACGAAGCAAGGCATCGCCAATCGGATGGCCCAATGTATCGTTGACGTTCTTGAACCGATCGAGATCGATCAGGAACAACGCACAGCCCTTCTGGCGGCTGGACGCATTGCGTAATGCCTCTTCCAGAGTCTGTCGCATCATCGGTCGGTTTGGAAGGCTGGTCAGCGAGTCGAATCGCGCCAGACGAGAAATTTCCTGCTCCGATCGGCGCTGCTCGGTAAGATCGGTCCCGATCCCTCGAAAGCCCATGAAACGACCGCTGGCATCGAAGATCGGGTTACCCGAGAGCGACCAGTGAATGTCTTCGTTGGTAGCCGCTCGGATAACGACATCGGAAAAGGGGAACCGCGCCGACAGATGGAAGCCCAACGTTCGCTCGTCGCGCATCGAACCTTCGCCATTGTCGACCGACAGCAGATCGGTGAACTGTCTGCCGAGAAGGTCGTCGGGTCGGCATTTGAAGTCGTCGGCGAGCTGCTCCGAAACATAGGACAGGGTCCCTTGGCTGTTGGTTTCCCAGAACCAGCCTTGGCCGCTATTTTCGAATTCCTTCACGAATTGCAGCGATTTGTGCGCGTCGTGATCGAGCTTCAGCCTGCGATAAGCCGTAGCGAGCATCGTCCGGGTCGAAGCCACGCTGTAACTGGCAAGAACCAGACCAAGCATCCCCACTCCCGCAGTCAGCATCGCATCGCGGGTCAGAAAGGCGGTTGCCAGCGTCGCGGAGAGCGCACTTGCCAACGTCAGCGCGGGAGAAAGGCTCGTCGCGATTGCGCACGCAACAGCGCCGCCCGCAATAACCAGCGGGACGATGGCACTGTTGCCGGCGGTCGGAACCACCCCGATGACATAGCCAAAAACTGCCCATGCGATCGTGATTGTTGCCGTCAATGCGCACAGCGCGATCGTCAGCGATTTCGGCGCCAGTCCGACACGAAGTCCCATCTTTGCGACCACTGCACAGGCCACGTCGAAGACCAGCACGACCAGCGCCGCAATTGCTGCCGTCAGGAGGGAATGATGCGCCCCCTGAAGCAGGCAATGGATAAAGAGCAATATCGTCGCGACACCATGCGCAGAGGCGAGAAGCAGGGGCGAATCGCGAAGCAAGGTGACCCGCTGCTGGGCAACGGTAAATTCGTCGTGATCGGACGGCGTACGGAGGTCGAACAGCAACGCGTCGCGCCAGGTGGCACGAGACGAGGAATCGTTGGTAATGGATTCGGCGAATCGACTGCGGCGCATACGGCTCTCTACTCCTCGCCACCTTGTGCGCGCGAAGTGTTAACAGGTCCTCAAACGAACAGAGTTTTCGTTAATTTAGGGATATTTGCGCGTCGCGGTCAGGCCAGTTCGCGAGCGACTTCGTCGGGACGCGCGGGAGGTTGGGGCGGATCGAACGTCCGCGCCTTGCGAAGTTCGGGAAACAGCAGCGCCCAGATGCCAGCGACGCCGATCGCTGCGGCCCCGCCGAAAACCACCGCACCGACCGGCCCGAGCAGCGCCGCCGCAAATCCAGATTGCAGTTCGCCAAGTTCGTTGGAAGCAGAAATGGCGAGACCGGAAACCGCCGAAACCCGTCCGCGCATGGCATCGGGAGTGTGCAGCTGAACCAGGCTGGACCGGACGTAGACCGACAGCATGTCGAATCCGCCAAGAACGACCAACGCGGCAAGGCTCAACGTCATCGAATTCGACACGCCGAACAGGATGGTCATCGCCCCGAATCCGGCCACCGCGAGCAACATCTTGATGCCGACATCTTTCCGCAGCGGAAACCATGCATAGTAAAGCGCAAGGCTCGAAGCGCCGACCGCCGGTGCTGCGCGGAGCAGCCCCAACCCTTCCGTTCCGACCTTCAGGATATCGCGCGCGAATACCGGGAGCATGGCGGTCGCCCCGCCGAGCAGGACCGCGAACAGGTCAAGCGTGATCGCGCCGAGCAGAAACCGGTGATTGCGGACGTAACTGAGGCCGTCGATCATCCGGCGAAAGGGATGGATCATTCGCTGCGCAGGGTCGGCGGGGGGATTGACCGGCCGGATCGGGGTGAGCGCAATGATTGCGACCCCCATCAGCCCCGCGGCCACCCAATAAGGCATGGCGGGATCCGCGGCGTAGAGGAAGCCGCCCAGCGCCGGGCCAAGGACCGACGCGACCTGCCAGGCGATCGAACTCATCGCGATCGCCTCGGGAAGGATTTTGGCGGGCACGATATTGGGCGCAATCGACGACATTGCGGGATTGACGAAAACGCGCGCCACGCCGTGAAGCGCCGCGAACAGGAACATCAGCGGAAGGTTGAGGCTGTCGGTCGCAGTCATCCAGCCCAGGCCGAGCGCAACGCTGATGTCGACGAGGTTGGCAAGCCGCGCGACCGTGCGCCGCTCGTAGCGGTCGGCGACCAGGCCAGCGACCGGTGTCAGCAGCGCAAGAGGCAGGAATTGCGCGAAGCCCAACATGCCAAGCACCAGCGAAGCCTGGCGTATCGACATGCCATAGTCCGAGCGGGCGACATCATAGACCTGGTAGCCGATGATGACGACCATCCCCATGGTCGCAAGCACTGCTGCGAAGCGGGCAATCCAGAAGAGCCGGAAGTCGCCGACGCGCATCGGCTCTGGGATAAGTGGCATATCCGGCGCGTAGCGGTGCGCCGACCGCTCGACAAGCGGCAGACGAATGCTAGAGCTTGGCGCATGGCCAAATCCAAGTCCCGTTACGTTTGTCAGTCCTGCGGCTCCGTTTCCTCGCGTTGGCAGGGCCAGTGCGGCGATTGCGGCGACTGGAACAGTTTGGTGCAGGACGCCGGAACCGTCTCGACCGTCTTTTCGGCCAAGCATGATCTGTCGAGCGGCGGTCGCACCGTCCAGCTCAGCAGCCTTGACGAAGAGGTCGCACTCCCGGCGCGGATGAGCACGGGAATTGCCGAATTCGATCGGGCGGTCGGCGGTGGCCTCGTTGCCGGTTCGGCAACCTTGGTTGGCGGCGATCCGGGGATCGGCAAATCGACCCTTTTGTTGCAGGTCGCTGCCAAATTGGCTTTGAGCGGTCGGCGCGTGATCTATGTGTCGGGCGAAGAAGCCGCCAACCAGGTTCGGCTGCGCGCTTTGCGGCTTGGCCTTGGCGGCTCGCCGGTCGAACTGGCCGCCGCGACCAGCGTTCGCGATATCCTGACGACCTTGGGCGAGGGCGAAGCGCCGGCGCTGGTAGTAATCGACTCGATCCAGACCATGCACAGCGACCTGATCGCAGGCGCGTCCGGGACCGTCAGCCAGGTCCGCTCGTCCGCGCAGGAACTGGTGCGTTTCGCCAAGCAGCATGAAACCGCCGTGGTGCTGGTCGGCCATGTCACCAAGGACGGATCGATCGCCGGACCTCGCGTGCTCGAACATATGGTCGACACCGTGCTCAGTTTCGAGGGCGAACGAAGTCATCAATATCGAATCCTGCGCGCCATCAAGAACCGCTTCGGCGGAACCGACGAGATCGGCGTATTCGCAATGGAGGGTGCAGGCCTTGCCGAAGTCGGCAATCCTTCGAGCCTGTTCCTGACCAAGCGCGCCGAGGCGGTCAGCGGCACCGCCATCTTCCCGGCAATCGAGGGCACCCGGCCAGTGCTGGTCGAACTTCAGGCACTCACCGTCCGCCTCGCCAGCGGTGCCACGCCTCGGCGCTCGGCGGTCGGCTGGGACAGCGGCCGCCTTGCAATGATCCTGGCGGTGCTCGAAGCGCGCTGCGGACTCTCGTTTGCGACGGTCGAGGTCTATCTCAACGTCGCCGGCGGCTACCGACTCAATGATCCGGCTGCCGATCTCGCGGTGGCCGCAACCTTGGTCAGCGCCATCAGTGAACGGCCGGTGCCACAGGAAGCTATCGTACTCGGCGAGGTTGCCCTGTCCGGGGAAATCCGCCCGGTCGCCCATGCCGGTCTTCGCTTGAAGGAAGCGTCGAAACTGGGCTTCGAACGAGCCTGGACTCCGACAGGGACGAGCGCCGACGGTCTTTCGCTCGAACATTTTGCGACCCTGAAGGCGCTCGTCGACCGCATTCTTGGCCGCTAGGGGGCTGGCATCGCGGCAAGAGGAAGGCTAGCGGCAGGAACATGACGGCGCTCGATATCTTCGTACTTCTTTTGCTCGGCGGCGGGGCCCTGGTCGGCTTCGTGCGCGGCTTCGCTCACGAAATCCTGTCGTTGATGGCGTGGGTTGCCGGGGTCATTGTCGTCAAGTTGTTCCATGCGCCGGTTGCCGACGCGCTGGTCGGTCCGGTCGGGACCGATGCCGGTGCTGCCGCCGTTGCCTTCGTCCTGCTGTTCCTGCCGACGTACATAGCGGTCAAATTGTTCGCTCGTGCCGTCGGCGGAAAGGCGCGTCGTTCGGTGCTCGGCCCGATCGACCGGATACTCGGCGGCGGATTCGGCATGCTCAAGGGCCTGATCGGCGCGACCCTCTTCTTCCTGCTCGCCCATCTGGCGACCGACCTCGTTTATGGTCCGCAGGCCGAACGTCCGGAATGGATGACCAGTTCGCGCACCTATCCATTGCTCAATGCCAGCAGCAAGGCGGTCGCCGATTGGGTGGAACAGCGCCGCACCGGCAACGAAAAATGATCCGCCTGCACGACACGTTGGCGCGGGCCAAGCGCGACTTCGTGCCCGCCGATCCGGCGCGCATCACCATGTATGTCTGCGGCCCCACGGTGTACGGGCGCGCACACATCGGCAATGCGCGGCCGGCGGTGATTTTCGACCTGCTTCGCCGGGTCCTCGAACAGGCGTACCCCGACGCCGAGGTGATCTACGCCCGCAACGTCACCGACGTCGACGACAAGATCATGGCGTCGGCTGCCGCGGAAGGTGTCGAAGTCGGCGTGATCACCGACCGGTTCGAACGTTTCTATCTTGAGGATATGGGTGCGCTCGGCGTCAACCCGCCGACTATTGCGCCGCACGCGACGGAGGAAATCGCGCCGATGATCGCGATGATCGAAACGCTGATCGCGAAGGGCCATGCTTACGAAGCCGACGGCCATGTCCTCTTCGCGGTGCAGAGCGATCCCGAATATGGCGCTTTGTCGCGGCGCGATCGTGACGCGATGATCGCCGGGGCCCGGGTCGAAGTCGCGCCCTACAAGCGTGACCCGGCCGATTTCGTCCTGTGGAAACCCAGCGATGCGGATCAGGTCGGCTGGGCCAGCCCGTGGGGCAGGGGGCGGCCCGGTTGGCACATCGAATGTTCAGCAATGATCCGCGCCCATCTCGGCGAGACGATCGATATTCATGGCGGCGGGCTCGATCTCATCTTCCCCCATCACGAGAATGAAATCGCGCAGAGTCGGTGCGCCCACGACGGCGCCCCGCTGGCGCGATATTGGGTCCATAACGGCTTTGTCGACATGGGCGCGGAGAAGATGTCCAAGTCGCTCGGCAATGTCGTGACCCCGGAAATCTTGTTGAAGGCGCACAAGGGCGAGGTTCTGCGGTTGGCGTTGCTGTCAGCGCATTATCGCCAACCGCTGCCGTGGACCGACGCATTGATTGGACAGGCGAAGGCGACGCTCGACGGCCTCTATCGCAAGGTTGGAAATGCCGAGCCCGGTGTCATCGATGACGGCATGATCGATGCGTTGCGCGACGACCTCAACACGCCGCTAGCCCTGGCGCGTCTCGGCCAGATATCCGAGCCATCTACCTTAAGGGCATCGGCGCAACTCCTCGGCCTGCTCGAAGAGAGCCAGGACGAATGGTTCCGAAGCGGCACGGATGATGGCGCCGAAATCGACTTCCTAATCGCTCAGCGCAACGCGGCCAAGAAAGCGCGCGATTTCGCCACCGCAGACCGCATTCGCGAGGAATTGAAGGCTGACGGGATTTTGCTCGAGGACGGCCCGGGCGGGACGACATGGCGGCGGGCGTGAGCGTCAGCGACCCGGTCTACACCCGCGCGATCTTGCGGCTCGCTGCGGCGATCCCCAACCAGGTCGATTTCGCCGACTTTTCAGGAGATAGTGAGCTGCGGTCCCCGACCTGCGGAAGCCGACTCCGACTCGACATCGAACTCGATGACGAAGGCCGCATCGCCGCTGTCCGCCAGGCCGTCGAGGCATGCGCCTTCGGGCAGGCGGCGGCGGCGCTGGTCGGTGGTGCGGCGATCGGTCAATCCTTGCAGTCGCTCGCTGGAATCGATGACGCGGTGGCCGCCTGGTTGAACGGAAGCGTCGACCCCGCCCCGTGGCCCGGCCTCGAGGCGCTCGAACCTGCCCGCGCCAAGAGCGGCCGCCACGGCGCAATCCTGCTCCCGTTCCGAGCCATCGCGCGCGAAGCCCGAAAGCAACAGTCATGACGAGCCTGATGCTTGCCGCCGCGACCGCTGCTGAAACCGCGCATGCAACGGGGACGATGCTCGAAGCGCTCGCGGTCATGCTCGGCGCGGCGCTGCTGTCAGTGCTGGTTTTCCGCAAGCTCGGCCTCGGCGCGACCCTTGGTTACATCGTCGGCGGGGCGATCATCGGTCCGCAGGTGCTCGATCTGGTCGGAGAGCCCGAACGGCTCGCATCGATTTCCGAGATCGGCATCGCTCTTTTGCTGTTCATCATCGGACTGGAACTCAATCCAAGCCGATTGTGGCGCCTACGCAAGGACATTTTCGGCCTCGGCTTTGCGCAGGTCACGATCTGCGGTCTCGCACTCAGCGGCTTCATCTATCTCGCGCTAGGGATTTCTCCTGAATCTTCGTTAGCACTCGGCCTTTCGCTCGCCTTGTCCTCGACCGCGCAGGTGCTGCCGATGCTGCGGGCCGACGGCCTTCTCAACACGCCGCGCGGTGAGCGGGCGTTTTCGGTCCTGTTGTTCCAGGATTTGTCGATCGTCCCGCTGATCACGATCATCGCGGCCATGTCGCGGGTACCGCCCGATCCAAGCACCCCGACCGGCTGGACGCTCGCGCTCTACACCGTCCTCGCGGTCGCCGGACTGGTCCTGGCCGGTCGCTTTCTGCTCAACCCGATGTTCCGCCTGATCGGCCGGTTTGCGGAACAGGAATTGTTCATTGTCGCGGGCCTCTTCACGGTCATTGCTGCCGCCACGCTCATGCACTTGCTTGGCCTGTCGGTCGCTTTGGGCGCCTTCGTTGCGGGCGTGATGCTGGCGGAATCACCCTATCGCCATGAAATCGAAAGCGATGTCGAGCCGTTCCGAAGCATCCTCATCGGCCTGTTCTTCATGGCGGTCGGAATGATGCTCGATCTGGGTGTAATTGCGGATCGGCCATTGTTCGTGATCGGCATCGCCGCTGCCGTGATCGTCATCAAGGGACTGATTGTCGCCATTTTGGCAAAGCTGTTCGGCAACGATTGGCGGCGCAGCATTCGGCTTGGCCTGTTGCTCAGCCAGGCGGGCGAATTCGGCTTTGTGCTGTTCGCGCAAGCGGCGGCGGCGCGCCTGATCTTGCCGGAAGCGGCTTCCTTGTTCGGCGCGGTCGTCACGCTGTCGATGGCATCGACGCCGTTCCTGATGCGATTGACCGACTGGCTGGACCGCCGCGAGATCAGCCGCGACGACATGGACGGGCCGGAAAAATCGCCGGACGCGCCAGTCATTGTCGTCGGATATGGCCGGTTCGGCCAGACAGTCTCGCAAATGCTGATGGCGAAAAAGGTCGGTGTTACGCTGATCGACAAAAAACCGCAGCAGATCGAGCTAAGCGAAGAGTTCGGGACCAAGGTCTATTTCGGCGACGGCACCCGGGTGGATTTGCTGCGCACGGCAGGTGCCGGGGATGCGCGCGCGATCATCTTCTGTAACGACAATGAGGATGGTTCGCTCTCGCATGAGGCGATGGCGAAGATTCTCGATGCCTTTCCCCATGCCGCGGTCATGGTTCGCGCGTTCGACCGGCGGCACTTGCTGTCGCTGGACTCGTTAGACCTTGCTTATGCCCAGCGCGAAATGTTCGACAGCGCGGTGAAGATGGGGCGCCAAGCGCTCAAGCAAGTCGGCTTCGAC
>JBDTMR010000068.1:0-8829 GCA_039934175.1 Sphingomicrobium sp. | reverse complement strand
TCGGTCAACGAATTGCTGTTCGAACGATTCATCAGCGAGGAACGCCGCGAGCCGCCCGATATCGACGTCGATTTCGAGCATGAACGTCGCGAGGAAGTGATCCAGCATATTTACGGCAAATATGGCCGCGAACGCGCCGGCATCGCCGCGACCGTCATCCATTACCGGCCGCGCAGCGCGGTGCGCGAGGTTGGCAAGGTGATGGGCCTGTCCGAAGACGTCTGCGGCGCGATTGCCGCAACCCACTGGGGCAGCATGGAGGCCGACATTGCCGAAGAACGCGTCGGCGAGGCCGGGCTCGACTGGTCCGACCCACATCTGCGCCGGACGATCGCGCTGGCCCAACAGCTGATCGGGATGCCTCGCCATCTGAGCCAGCATGTCGGCGGGTTCATCCTGACCCAGCGTCCGCTGACCGAGACGGTGCCGATCGGCAATGGCGCAATGCCCGACCGCACCTTCATCGAATGGGACAAGGACGATATCGAGGATCTGGGCATCCTGAAGATCGACGTGCTTGCGCTGGGCATGCTGACCTGCTGCCGCAAGGCGTTCGACCTAATCGCCGATCATCATGACGAACATTGGGAGCTGGCCACCGTTCCGCGCGAAGTGCCTGGCGTTTACGACATGCTGTGCAAGGGCGATTCGCTCGGCGTCTTCCAGGTCGAGAGCCGGGCGCAGATGAATATGCTGCCGCGCCTTCGCCCGCGCGTGTTCTACGATCTGGTCATCGAAGTCGCGATCGTCCGGCCCGGCCCGATCCAGGGCGACATGGTCCACCCCTATCTGAAGCGGCGGCAGGGCAAGGAAATCGTCACCTTCCCCTGCCCGGACCCCGACTATGGCCCGCCCGACGAGCTGGAGCGGATTTTGGCGCGGACATTGGGCGTGCCGGTGTTTCAGGAACAAGCGATGAAGATCGCGCTGGACGCGGCCAAGTTCAGCCCGGCCGAGGCCAACCAGTTGCGCAAGGCGATGGCAACGTTCCGCAGCCGAGGGACGATCGACTTGTTGCAGGACAAGATGGTCGAACGGATGGTCGAGCGCGGTTACGACCGCGACTTTGCCGAGCGCTGCTTTCACCAGATCCGCGGCTTCGGCGAATATGGTTTCCCCGAAAGCCACGCCGCCAGCTTCGCCCACCTCGTCTACGTGTCGAGCTGGATCAAATGGCGCTACCCCGCAGCATTTGCAGCGGCGCTGCTCAACAGCCAGCCAATGGGCTTTTACGCCCCCGCCCAGATCGTCCGCGACGCCAGGGACCATGGCGTCACGGTGCGCGCCATCGACGTCAATCATTCGCACTGGGATTGCACGCTGGAGCCGTCGGCAGGCGGCCCGGCCTTGCGGCTCGGCCTGCGCCAGATCGAGGGATTGCGGCTGGACGATGCGACCCGGCTGGTCGCGGCGCGCAGCGACACGCCTTATGCCAGCGTCGAGGATGTCCGCCGCCGCGCGGGGATCGGTGTCGCGGCGATCCAGCGGCTGGCCGAGGCCGATGCCTTCCGTTCGCTCAAGCTCGACCGGCGCGGCGCGCTGTGGGATGCCCGGGCGCTGAAGGGCGCGCCCGATTTGCCGCTGTTCCGCGCCGCCGAAACCGCCGACGAAGGCTGGGAAACCGAGATCGTCCGACTGCCCGCGATGCCGCTGAGCGAACATGTCGTCAGCGATTACCAGACCACGCGGCTCAGCCTGAAGGCGCACCCGATGCAGTTTCTGCGCCCGCATTATGCACGGCGCGGTTTCGTCACCGCGGGCGAATTGCGCGCGATGCGTTACGGTCGCCGGGTCAGCCTGGCGGGTCTGGTGCTGATCCGCCAGCGGCCGGGCAGCGCCAAGGGGGTGTGCTTCATCACGCTGGAGGACGAGACCGGGGTCGCCAATTTGGTCGTCTGGCCGGATCGGTTCGCGGCCCAGCGCGGCATCGTCATGGGGGCGCGGCTGATGGCCGTTCATGGCGTCGTCCAGCATGACGATGCCGTCGTCCATGTCATTGCCGCGCGGCTGGAGGACGACACCGCGATGCTTCGTGAATTGTCGGAAGATGCGATGCCGTCGACCCTGAGCAATGGCGATGGCGGCGGCGCGATGCGGCCGCGCGCGATCGCCAACCCGCGCCCCATGGTCCACCCCCGCAACGTCCAGTGCATGCCGAAAAGTCGCGATTTTCACTAGCGCCGCAAGCCGCCGGCGCGCATGAGGCCAGCGTGAGTAGCAGTATCAATCAGTGGGTCGAACATTATGGCGCCATTGGCGTCTTCCTGACCGCAGCGGCAGAGGGCGAACTCGGCGTGCTGGTCGGGGGCACGATGGTGCATCTGGGCAAACTCAGCCTGGTCGCAGTGGTGATCGCGGCGTGGATGGGCTCGTTCGTGTCGACCCAGGCGTTTTTCCACCTCGGCCGGTCGCAGCGCGATTCGCGGATCGTCAACAAGGCGACAAAAACACGCGCCTTCGGAAAAGCCGTCAAATGGATCGACCGCCAACCGCATCTGTTCACTTTTTTCTACCGCTTCATCTACGGATTTCGAGTCGCCGGGCCGATCGGGATCAGCATGAGCAAGATCCACTGGCGCACCTTCATGCTGATCAACCTTGCCTCGGCCCTGCTGTGGGGAATTGGCGCGACGATGCTCGGCTGGTGGGCAGGCCCCGGTGTCGCGCGCTTTCTGCACAACTGGTTCACCTGGGAGCGGATCGCCATTGCGAGCGTCGTCGTTCTTACGATCGGACTGCTGGTCGTCGGATGGCGCATCCACACGAAACGACGCAAGGATGGCCATGCCGCGAACGAGAGCGCATGATGCGGCATGATGTTCGCCGCTCTCCTGATTGTCTCCGTTCCCCCTGAAACGCCAACCGGCCGCTGGACCAATCCGTCCGGTAGCGTGACGATCGAGATCGCTGCCTGCGGCAAGGCTTATTGCGGAACGGTCGTCGCCGCCTCCGACAAGGCCAAGGCCGATGCCGCCAAAGGCGGCACCAAGTCGCTGGTCGGCACACAATTGCTCAGCGACTTTGCGCCGTCAAATCACGGTCGCTGGAAGGGCCGGATCTTCATCCCCGACCTCAATCGCCATCCGAGGGCCGACATTTCCCTGGTCGACGAAAATACCCTCAAGGTGCGCGGCTGCGCGATCGGGCGATCCCTGTGTAAATCGCAGCTGTGGACCCGCGCCGACTAGGCGATATCGACCAGTTCGCCGGCCAGCACCGCCGCCTGCAGCGCCGCCATCTCGTCCGCCCAATAGCGGTCAGTTTCGAGATGCGACGAAAGCGCACGAATTTTGCCATGCAGCGCCTGTAGCGACGGCGATGTTTTCAGCGGCGCGTGATAATCGACGCCCTGCGCGGCGGCGATCAGTTCGACCGCGATCACCCCCGCCGCATTGATCGCAATCGTCCGCGCCTTGCGCGCGGCGATCGGCGCCATCGAGACATGGTCTTCCTGACCCGCACTGGTCGGGATCGAATCGACCGATGCAGGGAAGGCAAGCGTCTTGTTCTCGCTGGTCAATGCAGCGGCAGTCACCTGCGGGATCATCAGGCCCGAATTTACTCCGCCATCGTCGGTCAGGAAGGCGGGCAGTCCGCTCATCTTTGGGTCGACCAGCACCGACGTGCGACGCTCGGACAGGCTGCCGACCTCGCAAAGCGCCATCGCGATGATGTCGGCGGCGAAGGCGACCGGCTGGGCATGGAAATTGCCGCCGCTGATCGCGCTGTCGTCATCCTCGAACACCACCGGATTGTCGGTTACTGCGGCTGCCTCGATCTCCAGCGTGCGCCCGGCGTTGGTCAGCAGGTCGAGGACGGCGCCCATCACCTGCGGCTGGCAACGGAAGCTGTAGGGGTCCTGCACCTTGCCGCAGCGATGATGGCTGTCGACGATCTGCGATCCGGCCAGATGGTCGCGGATCGCGGCGGCGACGCGGATCTGGCCGGGCTGGCCGCGAACTTGCGACAGTCGCGCATCGAACGGCTTGATGCTGCCTTTGAGTGCGTCGACGGACAGGGCGCCCGCGCCGATGGCCGACCAGAATACACGCTCGGCCAGGAACAAGGCGTCTAGCGCGATCGCGGTCGACGCCTGGGTGCCGTTGATCAGCGCGAGCCCTTCCTTGGGGCCGAGTTCGAGCGGAGACAGGTCGATCCGCCCCAGCGCCTCGCGCGCCGGAAGAACCTCGCCGCCAAGATCGATCCTGCCTTCGCCGAGCAGTGCTGAAATCATGTGGGCCAGCGGGGCGAGGTCGCCGCTCGCGCCGACTGAACCCTGCGACGGAATCAGCGGCATCGCATCATGGTCGAGCAGCGCCTGGAGCGCATCGATCACGACCGGACGAACACCCGAATAGCCGCGCCCGAGCCCGAGCATCTTGAGCACGATCATCAGGCGAACGACGTGCCGCGGCAGCGCATCGCCAAGCCCGCACGAATGCGACAGGATCAGGTTGCGCTGAAGCTCTGCAAGTCGGTTTTCCGGGATCCGCGTATTGGCGAGCAAGCCGAAACCGGTGTTGACGCCATAGATCGTCTCGCCGCCCGCAACGATCCGTTCGACCGACGCGGCGGCTGCGCGTATGCGCGCCATGCTGGCATCGTCGAGACTGCTCGGCGCGCCGGCCCATAGCTGGCGCAAGGTGGCAAGAGTGATGGCGGTCGGATCGAGGGGCAGCATGGCGGCTCCTCTAGCGTCATTTTCGCCAGTGCGCTGCAATTTTGCACAATGGGCCGCCGCCAAGGGACAGGTCGTTAACCGTCCTATCCTGGCACGTTTCGGGCTTGGGCGTGGCGGCGCATGCCAATCGGAGCTCCAATGTTGCGGTGGAATCGAGGAGCACGGACATGAGCAACTTCATCAAGTTAATTCGCGACTGTCGCGGCGCAAGCGCCATCGAATATGCGTTGATTGCGTCGTTGATTTCGGTCGCCGCCATCGTGGGTTTCAATACATTGGGCGGCAAGGTCAGCGGCAAATACGATCTGGTCGACAACAAGCTATAACCTAATCTGACGGCTCTCGAGGGCGCGGGAAGCGCTTACCCTTGGTTCGGCTGGTCAGATGGAATTTGCCGCAGCGGTCACAGCGATAATGTCGCAAATCGATCGTCGCTTGCGCGGCGGCGAGTGCCGCGTCTTCCGCCCTTGCATAAGCCGCCTTTCGCCGACAGATCGACAGGCGCGTCCGCATTGCTGCGGTCAACCTACCATCGGCAAGTCGAGGCCCTGTTCGCGGGCGCACGCGATGGCGATGTCGTAACCCGCGTCGGCGTGGCGCATGACGCCGGTCGCCGGGTCGTTCCAGAGCACACGCTTCAGGCGGCGCGCGGCATCGTCGGTGCCGTCGGCGACGATGACCATTCCACTATGCTGCGAATAACCCATGCCGACGCCGCCGCCGTGGTGAAGCGACACCCAGGTCGCGCCCGACGCGGTGTTGAGCAACGCATTGAGTAGCGGCCAGTCGCTAACCGCATCGCTGCCGTCCATCATGCGCTCGGTTTCCCGGTTCGGCGAGGCGACGCTTCCGCTGTCGAGATGGTCGCGGCCGATCACGATCGGGGCGGAGACTTCGCCGTTCCTCACCATCTCGTTGAAGGCGAGGCCTAGCTTGTCGCGAAGTCCGAGGCCGACCCAGCAAATCCGCGCTGGCAGTCCCTGAAACGCGATCCGTTCGCGCGCCATGTCGAGCCAGCGATGGAGGTGGGGGTCGTCGGGAATCAGTTCCTTCACGCGCTGGTCGGTGCGGTAGATGTCCTCCGGATCGCCCGACAAGGCAGCCCAGCGAAACGGCCCGACGCCGCGGCAGAATAAGGGGCGAACGTAAGCCGGGACGAAGCCGGGGAAGTCGAACGCGTTGGCGACTCCGTCGTCGAAAGCTTCCTGGCGGATATTGTTGCCATAATCGAAGGTCGGAATGCCCATGTCCTTGAAGGCCAGCATCGCCTCGACGTGCCGAGCCATCGAATGACGCGCGGCTTCGACGACGGCAGCGGGATCCTTCTCTCGCATCTCCATCCATTTCGCGACGCTCCAGCCGACCGGACAATAGCCATTGGCGGGATCGTGCGCGCTGGTCTGGTCGGTGACCGCATCCGGGCGGATACCGCGCGCGACCATTTCGGGCAGGATCTCGGCGGCATTGCCGAGCAAGCCGACGCTGGTCGGCTCGGTCGCGGTTCGGATGATCTCCAGCGCCTCGTCGATGCTGGTCGCGCGGCGGTCGACATAGCGGGTGTCGAGCCGTTTCTGGATTGAGCTTTCCTGCACTTCGATGGCGATGCAGTGCGCGCCCGCCATGACGGCCGCCAGTGGCTGCGCGCCGCCCATGCCGCCAAGTCCGGCAGTCAGGATCCACTTGCCGGTCAGATCGCCGCCATAATGCTGGCGACCCATTTCAACGAAGGTTTCGTAGGTGCCCTGAACGATGCCCTGGCTGCCGATGTAGATCCAGCTTCCCGCGGTCATCTGGCCGTACATCATCAGTCCGGCGCGATCGAGTTCGTTGAACTTCTCCCACGTCGCCCATTTGGGCACGAGGTTGGAGTTGGCGATGAGCACGCGCGGTGCGTCCTTGTGCGTCGTGAACACGCCAACCGGCTTGCCCGACTGGACGAGAAGGGTCTGGTCCTCGTCGAGCCGTTCGAGTGTTTCGACGATCTTGTCGTAGCAGGCCCAGTTGCGTGCCGCGCGGCCGATGCCGCCATAGACAACGAGGCTTTGCGGATCCTCTGCGACTTCATCGTCGAGGTTGTTCATCAGCATCCGGACCGCAGCTTCGGTCGTCCAATGCTTGGCGACTTTTTCGGGGCCGGTGCGCGCCTTGATGTGGCGGCTGTTGTCGAGGTGGGGGTTCGTTTCGCTCATGATCGGATCTCTAGACGCATGCACCTTGCTCGCCTAGCCAGTGCGCAGCAGGGGAGCGGCGAGGATGAATTCACTTCGCGAACGAATGAGCCGGCATCACGACCTGATCGGGAAATTCCTGTTCGAGATCGTCATCATCTTCGTTGGCGTGACGGCGGCTTTCGCCCTTGAGGCGGTGCGGCAGGAACAGGAAGCGACGGCCTATCGGCAGAGCATGATCGCGGCGATGATTCCAACCTTCGACGACATGCACCGTCACAATTGAATCTTCATCGACGAGTCGGAGGCCAAGCTGCGCGCTTTCGATCGCGATCTTGCGGCGGGCAAGCGCCCCTTGCTTCCAATCTACCGCGAAGGCGGTGCCGAGCGACCGCCAATGCGCGCTTGGGACGGCATCGTCGCAAGTGGGGTTTCCAAGGCGCTACCGCCCGAACTCTATTTCCAGCTTTCGCAATTCTACAATCGTCAGGAGTCGATCGGAGAACGGTATGTTCGCTATGCCGATATGACCGAACGCGACATCTATCCACTCGGTCCGGACCAAAGGGGTATCTATGCGCCGGCCGGAACGTTGAAGCCGCAATATACCGCTTATGTCGACCGGCTGCGCGATTTGGTGGACGCGACCAAAGTCATCGATCCGCAGGCAAGCGACATGAAGTCGAAGGTGCAGGCGCTGCTCTAGCGGTCCTTGCCGGCGAACATTCGCCGTTCGGGGGTCAAGCCGACCCAATAGCCGAGCTCGGCCAGCTCATCGATCCGCCAAACGGCGAGGTCGGCCGCCTTGCCCGCAGCGAGCGTTCCGACTTCATGGGCAAGGCCGAGGGCGCGGGCGGCGTTGACGGTCATTCCGCCGAGCGCTTCTTCCGGCGTCAGGCCGAACAGGGTGCAGGCCATATTCATTGCCAATTGCGGGTTGAGCAAAGGCGAGGTGCCGGGGTTGCAGTCGGTCGCGATGGCGATGGGGACGCCTTCCTTGCGCAGCAGGTCGACTGGCGGCTTCTTCATCTCGTTGAGCGTATAATATGCGCCGGGCAGCAGGACCGCGACGGTACCCGCTGCCGCCATCGCCTTGGCACCGGCCGCGTCGAGATATTCGAGATGATCGGCGGACAGTGCCTTGTAGGTCGCGGCGAGCGAAGCGCCCTTCTGGTTCGACAATTGTTCAGCGTGAAGCCGCACCGGCAGGCCATTGGCGCGGGCGGCCGTGAAGACGCGCTCGACTTCCTCCCGGGTGAAAGCGATGGTTTCGCAGAAGGCATCGACGCTGGTCGCAAGCTGGGCCTTGGCGGCGGCGGGAATCATTTCCTCGCAGATCATCCGGACGAAGGCGTCGCGGCCCGCGCCTTCTTTCGCATCGGCGGGGAGTGCATGGGCGGCAAGCAGGGTCGCGACGATACGCACTGGCTCGCCCTCGCCGAGCGCCTTGGCGGCTTCGAGCATTTTCAGCTCGCTGGCGGCGTCGAGGCCGTAGCCGGACTTGATCTCGACCGTCGTCACGCCGCCCGCCATCAAGGCGTTAAGGCGGCGACGCGACTGAGCGACCAACTGCTCCTGCGTCGCGGCACGGACGGCGGCGACTGTCGAAACAATTCCGCCACCCGCCTGCGCAATTTCTTCGTACGACGCGCCCGCACGCCGCATGGCATGTTCGTTGGCGCGCGTGCCCGCGAAGACCAGGTGGGTGTGGCAATCGACCAGCCCGGGCGTGACCCAAGCGCCGCCCAATGCGACGACTTCCCTGGCACGAAAACCGGCAAGCTCGGTGCGGCTGCCGACGCGGACGATCCGACCGCCGTCGATCCCAATCGCGGCATTCTTCATGATGCCGAGCGGATTGCCGGGCGCCGCGACCATTGTCGCGACATGGCAGTCGGTGATGAGGCGATCCCACATGTTCGTCTTTCCCTTGGGGGCTGGCAATGGTCGCGCGCAATGCTAGTCGTCAAGCATGAGCTG
>JBDTMR010000067.1:0-9042 GCA_039934175.1 Sphingomicrobium sp. | reverse complement strand
GGTGCCTTCGAAACGCATAAGCATCGCCTATCGGCGGCGCACGCGTGCGGCAAGCGCTAGAAGTGTTCGCGGGCCTCGGCGCGGGCCTGCAGCAGATCGAACAGAGCGCGGTGTTGGAGCAGCAATTGTTCGGCGCCGAAGGCGAGGGCACGTTCGCTTGCCAGTCCGTCGGCACCTTGGGCCATGACCGAAGCGACCGAATCATCGTCGGGAAGGGTCGATGCGGGGCATTCGAGCCCGCTCCGCGTCGCGGCATGATCGAGGATCGGGCGGATCGCCTTCCAGTCCTGAACCATCGCCGCTGCCGCACCCAGCGCACAGCCGCGGCGTTCCGATTTGGCGAGCGTTTCGATGGCATGGCGCTGCGCGACCAGGGCAGATTCGGTCTGCGCGGCGCCCGGGGTCGAAGGAAGCGGCCCGACCGATGCGGTCAGGCGCACTAGATAGAGGCGCTCACGCTCGAACGCATCGGCTGCCTCGCGAAGCCAGTCGCGAACCGGACCGATCGGCGCATTTGTCATTGCCAAGTCGGCAAGACCGGGGAAGCGCCCGTGGATCGCGCACATCAGATGGACGGCATCGGCGAGGTCGCGGGCCGACGACGGGCCGCTCGCGCAGACCAGGGCATCGCGATACGAATGACGGCCCGACCCCTCGTCGGCGACGCGCGCCAGTTGCGCTGCGACGATCCCAGGTCCTGGATTTGATACGGCCGGCATGCTCGCCATGTCCCTCCTTCTCCTCGCTTGCATCTAGTTGCAGGCAGGTTCGTAACGGACGGACGTAAAGACGCGGTTTAAGCCGCGGTAAGAAAGTGGCAGGATTGGTTACGATCCGTGCCGGAACGGGACGATCAGCTGCGGTAGAGCGCCGGCATCTCGTTTTTCAGCGACCGGACCTTCGCAACATCGTTGGCAAGGATGTACGGGTGCATCGGGTTGCGGCGCATGAAATCCTGATGACTGCCCTCCGCCAGATAGAACTTTCCGCTCTCGATCCGCGTCACGATCGGCTTTGGATAAGCGCGCGCCTTGCCGAGCTGGGCGATGTAGGCTTTCGCCACACCGGCCTGCGACTTGGTTTGCGGAAAAATCGCGGATCGATAGCTTGGACCGCTGTCCGGACCCTGCCTGTTGAGCTGGGTCGGATCGTGCGCGACCGAGAAATAAACTTGGAGCAATTTGCCGTAACTGACCTGTTTCGGATTGTAGACGATGCGCATAGCTTCGGCATGGCCAGTTCGTTCGGTGCTGACTTTGTCGTACGTCGCGTCGGTGGCGCTGCCCCCGGCATAACCCGATTGAACCGACTTCACGCCTTTCACATGTTCGAACACGCCTTCCATGCCCCAAAAGCAACCGCCGGCAAGGACGGCAACCTGATCGCCTGCCGATGCCGGGACATCTTGCGTCGGGGCGGGAATGGTTCTTGCGTCGGCAGCGGAACAGGCCGCGAGGGCCAGGGCAGCGACGGTCACGAAAAGGCGCATCAAGTATCTCCTTGTGACAGAGATACGATCCAGGACAGAAAATGGTTACTTTTGAGACGAATTTTTCTTCGATCGTACGTAACTGATCGGGTGCAAACGCAAGTTCGCACTTTACGCAGTATCGCGCATTGACCAAGGCAAACGCCATGGATCGCGCATTCTTCGACCATCTTTCAGCCATCGCCAGGGCCGCGATTGCATCTGCTGTGCACGCGGGAGTCCATTCCGAGAACAAGAGTAACGAAGGCGCGTTCGACCCGGTAACGAACGCAGATCGCGCGGCCGAACAGGCGCTTCGAAAGGCCATTGGGGAACGCCATCCCGATCATGGCATCTGGGGCGAAGAATTTGGCTGGAGCGGCGAGGGGGCGCAAGTGCACTGGAGCCTCGACCCCATCGATGGGACACGGGCCTTCATTTGCGGCCTGCCGAGCTGGGCCGTGCTGGTCGGACTGCTCGACCGTAGCGAGCACATTGCCGGGATGATCGACCTGCCGGCGCTGGGCGAAACACTGGTCACCGTTGACGACGAAACGCAGCGCAATGGCTTGGCCGTTCGTACCAGCGGATGCGCCGCGCTCAACGAAGCGCGTTGGTCGACGACCGATCCGTTCCTGTTCCTCGATTCCGAAGCCGAGCGAGTCGACCGCGTCCGCCGCAAGGCACGGCTTGCCCGCTACGGGCTCGACGCGATGGCCTATGCGCGCGTCGCAACCGGGGAAATCGACCTCGTGATCGAAAGCGGATTGAAGGCGCATGATTACGATGCGCTGGTCGCGGTCGTTCGCGGCGCCGGTGGTCATATCGGCGACTGGGAAGGCGGCGACGATTTCGCGCCGGGCCGGATCGTGGCCGCAGCGACCCGTTCGCTTTACGACGAGGCGGTGGCGACGCTTTCGGCGTGACGTTGCTTGAGAACGGCGATCACCTGTTCCCAATCGCTGCCGCCAACCTGTAACAGCAGGGTCAGATGATAGAACAGGTCGGCCGCTTCGTTCGTCAGCTCTGCCGCATCCCCGGCGGTTGCGGCCAGAGCGGTTTCGACGCCTTCTTCGCCCACTTTCTGCGCAATCCGTTTGATCCCAGAGGCGACGAGGCGCGCGGTATAGCTTTCCTCCGGATCGGCGGCGGAACGCGTGCGGAGAATTTCGGCCAGTTCGGCGACGAAGCCGGCGCCCGGTGCGCCTTCACCGCCGAAGCAACTGGCCGTGCCGGTGTGGCACGTCGGGCCCTCCGGACGAGCGAGGATCAGCAAGGCATCGCTGTCGCAGTCGGCAGCGATCGAGACGACGGCCAGGCGGTTGCCGCTGGTTTCGCCCTTCATCCAATAGGAATTGCGTGACCGGCTGTAGAAGGTGACGAAACCGCAATCTACGGTTCGGCGCAGTGCTTCGCGGTCCAAATAACCGAGCATGCGCACTTCGCCGCTCACGGCGTGCTGGACGATGGCGGGGAGCATCCCGTTCATCTTTTCCCACGCCAGAATATCAGGGTCGATCATCGACGCACCTCTATCTGTTGACCGGCAAGGAAGGCCTTGAGATCGGGAATGGCTATCTTGCGGTCGTGAAAGACGGACGCCGCGAGCGCACCGCTCGCACCTGCACGGAATGCCGCGGCAAAATGGACGGGCTCGCCGGCACCGCCGGAGATGATGACAGGTACATCGACCGCCGCGACAAGCGCGCCAAGCTGGTCGATATCGAAGCCGCCTTTGACGCCGTCGCGGTTCATGCAGTTGAGCACGATCTCTCCGGCGCCCAATTCTGCCGCGCGTTTCGCCCAGTCGATGGTCGATCGGCCGCTGTCCCGCATCGCGTCGGGGCGACCGCTATATTGCTTGACGGTCAGGCCACCGGCTTCGTCGCGCAGACTGTCAATCCCAAGCACGACGCATTGCCGACCGAAAGCGGCGGCCAGTTCGGCTAGCAATTCGGGCCGTTCGAGGGCCGGGGAATTGACGCTGACCTTGTCCGCGCCCGCGCCCAGCACGGCGCGTGCCGTTGCGACATCGCGGATCCCGCCCGCCACCGAAAAGGGGATGTCGATGACCGCCGCGACGCGTTCGACCCAGCCGATGTCGAGGCTGCGTCGGTCGGCGCTTGCGGTAATATCATAGAAGACGAGTTCGTCGGCGCCCTCGTCGCGGTAGCGTACAGCATGATCGACGATGTCGCCGATGTCGCGATGATCGCGAAACTGGACACCTTTGACGACGCGGCCATCGGCGACGTCGAGGCAGGGGATGATTCTAGCCGCGGGCATCGGCGACCCCCTGTGCAACAGTGAACCGTCGTTCCCAGATCGCCTTTCCGACAATCGCGCGTGCAGCGCCAGTGTCGCGAAGGCGGGCAAGATCGGCGAGCTCGGAAACGCCACCTGACGCCTGAAGTTCGATTGTCGGATAGCGCGCGGTGATGGCGGCCATCAGTTCGACATTCGGTCCGCAGAGCATGCCGTCTTTGGCAATGTCAGTAACAAGAAGGTGGCGGACAAGCGGAAACCGCGACAGCACGGCATCGAGCGTCTCGCCCGATCCGCGTTGCCAGCCGTGCGTCGCGACAATCGGCACTCCGTCTTCCATTCGCACATCAAGGGCGAGCGTGAGATGGTCAGG
Organism: Sphingomicrobium sp.; assembly: GCA_039934175.1. GTDB lineage: Bacteria > Pseudomonadota > Alphaproteobacteria > Sphingomonadales > Sphingomonadaceae > Sphingomicrobium. The sequence continues at coordinate 4,936 of JBDTMR010000067.1, read as the reverse complement.
ACCTACCTCGCGCAGGATGGAAGCGAATGCTTCGGGATCACTCAAGGCCAGGCTGCCAATCACGATACGGCGCACCCCGGCATCGATCATTCTCATGACCTGTTCGCCGGTCCGGAAACCGCCGGCGACTTGCAGGTCGAGGTGACGACGGGCAGCAAGGCGGACGAGCAAATCATGCTGTCGCGGTTCACCCGCCTTGGCCCCGTCGAGATCGACGATATGTGCTTCAATCGCGCCGCTGGCTGCGAAATCCGCAAGCGCCGCATCGGGATCGTTGGAATATGATGTCTCGCGCGCGAAGTCGCCTTGTTGCAGGCGGACGCAGCGTCCGTCGATCAGGTCGATGGCTGGAAGCAGGATCATGCCTCGAGAAAAGCCTTGAGGAAGGATGCGCCGGCTACCGACGATCTTTCCGGATGGAATTGCGCTCCCCACAAATTGTCCTGACGGACAGCCGCAGGGATGATGGAATCTCCGTAACGCGCGCGCGCCGCGGTTGACGCGCTCTCCGGGCACGCGAAACCATGGGCGAAATAGACATAATCGCCAGCTGCGAGCCCGATCCCTTCGTCAACGCTCATCAGGCTAGACCAGCCCATGTGCGGCACCGGAAATCCTGGCTCGGGCGCGAGTGCCGTGACGGTGCCGGGGATGAGGCAAAGCAAGTCGGTACCGCCATCCTCGTCGGAGCGGTCGAACAGCAATTGCATGCCCAAGCAAATGCCGAGCGTCGGCGCCACGCGCTCGCGAAGGATCGCAACCAGTCCGGCATCGGCCAGAAGTTGCATCGCGGCGCCGGCAGCACCGACACCTGGCAAGACAAGCCGCGACGAATTTGCCGCCGTTTCGGCATCTGCAGTCAAGGCGCAAGCCGCGCCAAGCCGTTCGAATGCAAGCGCGACCGAGCGTGTGTTGCCGTAGCCTAGATCAAGAATGGTGACGTCGCTCACAACATTCCCTTGGTCGAAGGCAAGGCGTCGCCGTTGCCGCCAATCGACAATCCCTGTCGCAGCGCCCGTCCGAACGCCTTGAAGCAGGCTTCGACCTTGTGATGATCGTTGTCGCCGGAAACGCGGACATGGATGGCGGCGCCGAGGCTGTCGGCAATGCTGCGGAAGATGTGCGGAATCATCTGGGTTGGCAAATCGCCGACCGTGGGCGTGTCGAACGTGCCTTCGAATCTGGCGAATGGCCGTCCCGAAAGATCGACCAGGACCTGTGCTTCGGTCTCGTCCATCGGCAATGCAAACCCAAATCGGCCGATCCCGCGTTTATTACCGAGCGCGCGCTTGAGTCCTTCGCCGAGCGCAATAGCGATATCCTCGATGCTGTGATGCGCGTCGATTTCGGTGTCGCCGGTGCAAGCGAGGACGAGGCTGAATCCGCCGTGCGCTGCAACTTGATCCAGCATGTGATCGTAGAACGGGATTCCACTGTCGATTTTTCGCGGCTCGGTCTTGTCGAGATCGATGCTCAGCGCGATCCGGGTTTCCTTGGTGTCGCGGATCACGTCCGCGCGGCGCGCGGCAGACGCAGTCGAAATCCCGAAGACCGCGAGCATCGCCGAATTTTCCTGTTCGGTTCCGATGGTGATCCTGACACCGCCGGGCGCGGCATTGGGGCGAAACCGTACGCGGACCGCCGCCGCTGCAAGTCGCTGGGCGAGGCCATCGGCATCGTCGACCTCGAGAAACAGGAAGTTGCCGCCTTCACGGACCGCCCGGATTTCCGAAACGCTCGCTAGCTGCGCGGCAATGCTTGCGCGGTCGCGCAGCAGTCGAGCGACGCGCTCCGCATGGATTGGCATACGCTCCGGGCCGAGCGCGTCGAATGCGGCAGCGATCGATGGCGAAGGCAAGGGATAGGGCGGGGAAACCTTGGCCAGAAGCTCGATGATGTCCGGCCCTGCAATCGCGCAGCCGATCCGCGCGCCGGCAAGTCCGTAGGCCTTCGACAGCGTACGCAGGACGACCAGATTTTCGATGGCGCCGGTTTCGTAGGCCATGCTTGGGGCCTCGCTGAACTCGCCGTAGGCTTCATCGGCGACGACCAGCGTGTCGGGAAGGGCGGCGGCGATCGATCGGATGTCGGCTGGATCGACCGGCGTGCAGGTCGGATTGTTGGGGGTGCACAGGAACAGCAGCTTGGGCGCAGACGGCGCGACGGCGTCGAGCACCGCCTGCGCGTCAAAGCAGAAATCTTCGGTCAGTCGCGCGCTGATGACCGCCGCGCCCTGAATCCGCGCGAATTGCGCGTAAGCGGAGAAGGTCGGCTCGACCACCGCCACGCTGTCCTGTCCGGGGCGACAGAATGCGCGGATCAAGAGGTCGATGGCATCGTCGCTGCCCCGCGAGACCCACAAGCGTGAGGAATCGACGCCGTATAGGTCGGCAAGGCGCTGGCGCAGCATTTCGGGCTGCGGATCGGGATAGCGATTAATGCCTGATTGCCCCTGGACCAATGGGAGGAATGGGTTTTCATTGGCATCGAGGCGAACGGTGCCGGGGAGTGGCGCGCCGGCGATATCGACCGGCGGCAAGGCAAGGATTTCCGGGCGCGCAAGGCGATTTGCGATACTCATGCCACATTCCTCGCTTCGGCAGCTCGGGCATGAGCCTCCAGCCCCTCGAGGCGAGCGAGGATCGCCGCCGGAGCCGCCAGTTGTGCTGCAGCGCGTGGGCTGATCCGCTGCACCGTCATCGCCTTCATGAAGGTCATCGTCGACACACCGCCAGTGAAGCGCGCCGCTCCGTCGGTCGGCAGGACGTGGCTGGAACCGGCGAGATAATCGCCGAAACTCTCGGCCGCCTGATGCCCGACGAAAACTGCGCCGGCATTGACCACCGAGGGAACGAGCGATGCGGCGTCGCAGCACGCGAGCGACAAATGCTCCGGGCCGTAAAGATTTGCGATGGCGACCGCCTCCGCCTGATCGGCGCACCGAATGAAGCGGGCCGGGGCGAAGGTGCCTCCGATATCGGCGGACTGGCGAGAAAATTCCTGTTCGACCGCCGCGATAATAGCGGCCGAGGGGGAAACCAGCAGAACCTGCGCCTGTTCGTCATGCTCTGCCTGGCTCAACAGGTCGGCAGCGACTATTGCCGGATCAGCGCTATCGTCAGCGATAACCATCAATTCGCTGGGGCCGGCGGGAAGGTCGATCCCCGGCCCGCCAGGGAGCGACGAGACGATGGCCTTGGCCGCGGCAACCCAGGCGTTGCCAGGACCGCAAATGAGATCGACCGCTGGAATGTCGCCCGCCCCAAAGGCGAGTGCCGCAATCGCCTGCGCACCGCCAACCGTCCAGATTGCATCGATCCCGCAACATTCGGCCGCGAATGCGACCGCAATATCCAGCCCGCCATCGGCACGCGGCGGGGTCACGACGGTAAGCGATCGAACGCCAGCAACCCGCGCCGGGATGGCGAGCATCAGCAAGGTGGAAAACAATGGTGCTTTCCCGCCCGGAACATAAAGCCCGGCCATCCCGATCGCTCGCCAATGCTTGGCGACGCTAAGACCGGGGTAGGGAATCACCTCTGTATGGCGTGGCAACGTTTGGCTGTGAAAAGTTTCGATGTTGCGCGCAGCCATTCGGATCGCCTCGAGGGCGTCGGACGGAAGAGTCTCTCTCGCCAGCGCGGCGAAGGGCGCGATTGCAACGCGTTTCGGTTCCGCCCCATCGATCCGCAGCGATTGCGAGGCGAGGGCCGACCAGCCATTTTCGCGGACGTCCTGCACGATGGCGCGAACTGCCGATAGTAACACTTCGTCTTCTCGGCCACGTGGCCGAGCGAGTGCGACGCTGCGCGAATCGATATCTGACCAGTCGAAGTCCATCACAGCATCATCTTTTCGATCGGCATGACCAGAATTGCGGATGCTCCGGCGCCTTTGAGCCTTTCCAGGGTCTCCCAAAAGACCGATTCCTGGCAAACCGCCTGAACCGCAAAATGGCCCGGCCGTCCGACGAGCGGCACGACCGTCGGCGCTTCGGCGCCGGGCAGGATCCGGGAGATCGCCTCGAGCGATCCTTCGGGTGCGTTCAGGACGATATACTTGCTTTCCGCGGTCGCGATGACCCCGTCGATCCGCGTTCGCAAGGCTTGCACTTTTTGCTCGTGCGCGGCGTCGATTGGCTTGAGCGATCGAACCAGCACCGCCTCGCTTTCGAAGACGTCGGCGACCGGTGCGAGACCGTTGGCTTCCAGCGTCGCGCCGGTCGAGACCAGGTCGCAGACGAACCGCGCGATTCCGAGGCGAGGGGCGAGTTCGACCGCGCCGCGCATCGTGACGATGTCGGCAGCAATCCCTTGCTCGGCGAGAAAGCGTTCAAGCAATCGCGGATAGCTCGTCGCGACCCGCTGCCCGTCGAGCATTCTGAGTTGGAACAAGTTCAGGCTGTCAGGTGCTGCAATCTTCAGGCTGCACTTTCCGAATCCCAGGCGCGCTATTTCCTCGATCCGCCGCTCGGGCAGCCCGAGGGTATATTCCTCGAGGACATTCTGGCCGACGATTCCAAGCTCGCAGACGCCATCGGCGACGAAGGTCGGGATGTCGTCGTCGCGGACGAACATCAGGTCGAGCGGGAAATTCTCGGCCCGTGCGGTCAGGTGATTCTTGCCGCCCTGGCTGATGCGCAGGCCGGCATCCTTGAGCAATTGCCGGGATTGGTCGCTGAGGCGGCCAGACTTCTGGATTGCAATGTGCAGACGATTGCGGTCGGGGCTCATTTTGCGCGTCCCTTCAGGCGGTCGAGGACGCGACGATAGCCGCCATTCACTTCCTGCTTCAGGAAGCGGGCAACGCGCACGATCGTGGTCGTGCTTACGCCGGTCTGGTCGTGGATGTCGCGGTAGGTGAGCCTGCCTTCATCGAGCAATTGTGCAACGTGCCAGCGTTCGCCAAGCGCATGAAGCTCGGCAGGCGTGCACAA
>JBDTMR010000066.1:0-9142 GCA_039934175.1 Sphingomicrobium sp. | reverse complement strand
GGGGGCGCTCTAACCGCTCCGCGCGGGGTGCACAACCATCGCAAGCATGAATGGGGCCCTCAGGTACGGTTCAGGCGTTGACCGCCACAACCACTCCACGAATTGGGAGATATGAGATGAAGACGTTCGCATTCGCAGCAGGCGCACTTGCCCTGGCCATCACCGCGCCAGCAGGGGCCAAGCCACATCATGACAAGCACCACGGCCATCACCGCTCGCATGGACAGCAAGTCTTGGGCTGGGGCAACGGTGCGTGCCCGCCGGGTCTGGCCAAGAAGAATAATGGTTGCCTGCCGCCGGGCATTGCCAAGAAGCGCTATAATGTCGGTCAGCGCTGGCAATCGAACTATGGCCAGCAATGGACGTACAGCCAGATTCCGTACGACTGGCGCAATCAATACGGGCTCAATTCGACGAACCGATATTATTATCGTGACGGCTACCTCTACCGCGTCGACCCACGGACCCAACTGGTCGAGCAGGTCATCCGCGCCCTGATCCGCTAACGGTCGCGTGCAATCGACCGGGGGCCGCCCTTCGGGGCGGCCCTTTTCGTATCAACCGGCGAGATCGCGCAGCATATTCTCCCAATGGACGATGCCGTTGTAGAAGGCACGAGTCGGAATGCGCTCGTCCAAGCCGTGGGCGCGCTCGTCGTCGGGGGAGATGCCCCAGACCCCTTCGGCGCCGTAAACCGGGATTCCAATCGATCGGAAATACAGGCCGTCGGTCGCGCCGGTCGACATGTGCGGGATGATCGGCACGTCCTTGCCGTACAGCTTGGCGATCGAGCGGGTGTAGGCGCCGACCACGTCGGGACGAAGCGGCGATGCCGGACTCGGCTTGAAATCGGCAATCGGAGTCACCTCGACGCCCGGGCCGACGATCCGTTTGACCTCGGCGAGCAGCGCCTGTTTCTCGGTCCCCGGCATGGCGCGGCAATTGACGTTGGCGGTGGCTTTCTGCGGTAGCGCATTGGGGGCATGACCGCCCGACAGCATCGTCGCGACGCAGCGGGTGCGAGTCGTCCCGACCTCCAGTTCACTGGCCTCGATCACATCGGCGGCCTTGCCGTCCTGTTCATTCGCCAGCCACGCCCGCATGGCATCGCCGAGCGCGCCCTTTTCCTGTGTCGCCCGCGCCTTGTAATAAGCCCGGGTGGTCTCTGTCAGTGCCGGTTCGAAGCGGTAGGCGGACAGTCTCGTCAGTGCCGCCGACAATTCGTAAATGGCGTTGTCGGGACGCGGGCGACTGGAATGGCCGCCGCGATTGGTCACGGTCAACGTGAAATCCTGGTAGATTTTTTCGGCCGTCTGGAGCCCGAAGCCGAGCGGCGTGCCGTCGGCCAGATAGCCGCCACCGCCGGCATCGGCATTGAGCGCATATTCGGCATCAATCAGGTTCTTCCATTGGGTCGAGCCGACGTGCGCGCCCTCGCCCCCGGTCTCTTCATCCGAGGTATAAAAGACGATGATGTCGCGTGTCGGCTTGAAGCCTTCGCTGCGCAATTTGAACAGAGCGGTCGAGGTGCCGATGACGCCTTGCTTGTCGTCGCTGGTTCCGCGCCCGTAGAAATAGCCGTCTTTCTCGACGAAGACGAAGGGGTCGAGCACCCAGTCGGCGCGCTTGGCTTCGACCACGTCCATGTGGGCGATCAGCAGGATCGGCTTCTTGCCACTCGGCTTGGCGGCCTTCCAGCGCGCGTAAAATGCGACCTTTTCCTCACCGTCTTCACCTTTGTACGGCATCGCCTTGACGTCATCGGCAGTCCAGCCGTTCTTGCGATATTCGCCGACCAGCATGTCCGCCATGCGGCGATGCTCGCCGCGTCCCTGGACGGTCGGTATCTCGATCGCCGTCTTGAACAATGTCTTGGCCTTGCCCTGCCATTCCGGGCTGAGCGCGGTCGGGCCGGCGACCGGGCTTGGCGCGGCGGCAAGCGGGGCCGAAGTGACGAGCAAGGCAGCAAGAGCGAAAGCACGCATGGTTGATCTCCCTGGTTGCGCGCCACGCTAGGCTTCAGCGACCAATCGTCAAGTCGTGGGATCGGCCGCTTTGGCTTCCTTCGCTCTCTGCGGGACCAGCAGAATGATCAGCACGATCGCTGCCGCCAATACCGCCGAGGCGACCGGTCGGCTGAAGTTCAGCCCGCCCTTGGCAATCGGCTTGTCGAGAAAATCGCCGACCGTCGCGCCCAGTGGACGGGTCAGGATGAAGGCGGCCCAGAACAAGGCGACGCGGCTGATTCTGGTGGTGAAGCATAGCAAGGCGACCAAGGCAATCAGCCCGCCGAACAATGTAGCACCACCCAGATAGCCGAGCCCGTTGGTGTCCGCCGCCCAATCGCCGAGCGCCGTTCCCAGCGTCTGCGAAAAGGTGATGGTCGTCCAATAAAAGGCTTCGGTCCGCGCGGTGCGGATGTCGTCCGTCGAGATTTTTCCTTCGGCCGCTTTCCAGCTGCCCAGCGATGCGATGACCAGGCCGAGCAGGAGCGCCGAACCGCCGGTGTAGCCGAGCCCGATCGAGCGGGTCGCATAGTCGGCAAGCGTCGTCCCTGCGGTCGTCGATGCAATGATCGTCGCCCAGTAAAGGAACGGATGGAATTTGCGGGCGCGGATCTGGATGACGACCAATGCGATCAGCACCGCGAAAAAGATGGCACTTCCGATCAGATAGCCGCTGACCGCGTTGCTGGCCGCGTCGGGCGTGGTTTCGCCGAGCCATGACATCGTCACGGCATCGCCGGCCGTCTCGCCGAGCGTGGTCGCGAAAATCTTGGCGATCCAGAAGCCCAGCGTGATGGCCGGGACCTTGCTTGCAAGCTCGCGTGTGTCGCTAATCGCTGTCATCTGGATTCGACTCCTCTTAAGCGTGGCACCCAGACCATGGGGCTAGAGGCAGCGCGAGTGATGACAAGCACAAAGTGGCTCGCCGCCGGCCTGCTGGCCGCCGCGACCCCCGCCGCTGCCGCACCGGTCGATTGGGGCAAGGCGAGTGATATTGTTCGATCCGGACTGGTGATCACCGCCGTGGGATTGCCGCTCGCCGACCGCGACTGGACCGGGCTGAAAGAGGGTTCGGTTGCGCTGGCCGTCGCGGGCGGCACCACCGCGGCCCTGAAATATTCGATCCACGAACGCCGGCCCGATGGCAGTGACGACAAGAGTTTCCCGTCGGGCCACACCTCGATCAGTTTCGCGGCCGCGGCCGGGCTGGAACAACGGTTCGGCTGGAAAGTCGGCGTACCCGCCCATCTGGCCGCCGCCTTCGTCGGGCTGGCGCGGGTCAAGGCCGACAAACATTATTGGCACGACGTGATCGTCGGTGCGGCGATCGGCGAGGCGGCGGCGCTGCTGCTGGTCGACAAGAGGCACAAGGGCGACCGGCCGCCGGTCGGTGCTGGCCTGACCCTTCGGTTCTAGCCCTCGGCGAGCCCGTGGCCTTCGCCGAGATAGTCGGCGCTTTGCATTTCTTCGAGTCTGCTGATCGTGCGCTGGAATTCGAAATTGCCGTCGCCTGCCGGATAGAGTCCAGCTGGCTCTGCGTCGGCAGCCGCGAGCAGTTTGACCCGGTGTTCGTACAATGCATCGATCAGGGTGACGAAGCGGGCCGCCTCGTTCCGCATCTCCCGGGTCAACATCGGGATGCCGACGATGATCACGGTGTGGAACCGGCGCGCGATGGCGAGATAGTCGGCCGCGCCGCGCGCTTCGCCGCACAGACGCTTGAAGCTGAATACCGCGACGCCCTTCAGGCTCTTGGGAACGTGCAGGCGGCGGCCGCCACCGACATCAAGTTCCTCGCTTGGCACGTGGTCGCGATCCTCGACCGGATAATCGGTCAGTCGGAAAAATGCTTCGGACAGCTTCGCGGTCGCTTCGGCCCCATTGGGTACCAGCCAGGTGTCGAGCCCCCGCAACCGGTCGAGCCGGTAATCGGTCGGTCCGTTGAGCGGAAGGACGTCGAGCTTGCGCTCGATCAGCGCAATGAACGGCAGGAACAATTCTCGGTTGAGGCCATCGCGGTAGAGGTCGGACGGCGGGCGGTTGCTGGTGGTGACGATCGCGACCCCAGCCTCGATCAGCGCGGTGAACAGCCGGCTCATGATCATCGCGTCTGCCGGATTGGTGACCATCATTTCGTCAAAGGCCAGGAAGCGAACCTCCTCGGCGATCGCTTCGGCGACATGGATTACCGGATCGCCGTCGGCGACTTTGCGAGCCGCGCGAAGCCGTTCGTGCACTTCAATCATGAAGGGGGCGAAGTGCGTCCGGCGCTTGGGCGTGATCGGGACGTGATCGAACGCCAGGTCCATCAGCATCGACTTGCCGCGTCCGACCCCGCCCCAAAGATAGAGGCCGCTGTTGACCGGATCGCTGCCGAACAATCGCCCAAACAGACTCTTGCGGGGCGCAAACGCGCTGGCGAAACGGTCGAGCGCCAGCGCCGCCTGATGCTGGTCTCGGTCCGGCTTCAGTTCGCCCGCCGCGACCAGCGCGGCGTAAGCGTCAGCGACGCTCGCCATCGCCGTCAGGTCGCTTGATCTTCTTCAGCGTGCCGGTGAAATCGTAGCAGGGCTCGCCGTCCTGAAGGCATTCGCCCGCAAGAAAGACGAGACCGCCCGGCGTCTGGCGGATGAATCGAACATGCGCATCGAGCGGAATATTGATCCGCCCCCGCGCCAGGAAACGCGTCGAACAATCGAGCGTCACATAATGACCCTCGGCCATCCCGGCGCAGCGCCCACCGGCAAACAGAGCCATGTCGATAAAGCTCATCACCGCGCCGCCGTGCAGCGATCCGCCCATATTGAGATGGGTTTCATCCGGCATCATCCGAACGATGCCGCGACCCTCGCCATTGGGGCGAAAAAGCAATTTTCCGGTTCGCGATGCAAAAGATCCGCGCGCAAAATCGCCCCAGCTATACCAGCCGCCCTCGCCCGGTTCGGGTTGCGCCCCCGTAGGGATCGTCAAGCAGACCGCTCCGCCACCATCTTCTTGGTTTCGGCAATCGCCTTGGCCGGATTGAGGCCCTTGGGACAGACACTCGCACAGTTCATGATGGTGTGGCAGCGGTAAAGCCGGTACGGATCCTCGAGCTGGTCGAGACGCTCGCCGGTCATTTCATCGCGAGTGTCGGCAAGCCAGCGATAAGCCTGCAAAAGGATCGCCGGCCCGAGAAACTTGTCGCCATTCCACCAATAGCTCGGGCAACTAGTCGTGCAGCAAAAGCACAGGATGCATTCGTAGAGGCCGTCGAGCTTCGCCCGGTCTTCGGGACTTTGCAGCCGTTCCTTGCCCGACGGTTCGGGCGACTTCGACTTCAGCCACGGCTCGATCGATGCAAGCTGGGCATATTGGTGCGTCAGATCGGGAATGAGGTCTTTTACGACCTCCATGTGCGGCAACGGCGTGATCCGTGCTTCGCCCTTGATATCCTCGATCGCGGTCGTGCAGGCCAGACCGTTGCGACCGTCCATGTTCATCGAACACGACCCGCAAATGCCTTCGCGGCACGAACGACGGAAGGTCAGGGTGGGATCGATTTCGTTTTTGATCTTGATCAGCGCATCGAGCACCATCGGCCCGCATTTGTCGAGATCGACCTCGAACTTGTCGTAGCGCGGGTTCTGGCCGCTGTCGGGGTCGTAGCGATAGACTTTGAACGTCTTGGTCCGTTTGGCGCCAACCGCCTTGTGGGTCTTGCCGCGACCGTTGATCTTGCTGTTCTTGGGCAGGGTGAATTCGGCCACGGATCAGTCCTTCGAAAAAACGCTTTGCAATCTTGTCACCGCCGCTAGCAAAAGCGGCGCGCGGGTTCAAACATCCTTCGCAGCTTCCAGTACCTCTTGAGCGTGACCCTTGACCTTGACCTTGCGCCAGGCCCGACGAACGGTACCGTCTGCTCCGATCAGGAAGGTCGCGCGCTCCATGCCCATATAGGTACGACCGTACATCGACTTTTCAATCCAGGTGCCGAATGCATCGCTGATCGCGCCATCTTCATCGTTGGCCAGCGCAATCGCCAGATCGTGATTGGCAATGAACTTGTCGTGCTTCCTCATGGGATCGCGCGAGACGCCGACGACGGCAACACCCGCGGAATCGAATTCGCCGACCAGCGCGGAGAAATCCTTCGCCTCCGTCGTGCAGCCTGGCGTATCATCCTTCGGGTAAAAATAGAGCACAAGCAGGCGCCCGGGCGATGCGAGATCGATTGTCCCGCCATCGCTCAGCGCGGCTTTCATGATGGGAACCTTGTCGCCTTCGTTCATGCCTGTTCTCCTCCTTTTGCTTCGTGCCACCGCGCCGCAATGCGGCCGCGCGCAGCGTCAAGCGCTTCCAACAACAGATCCCACTGTTCGTAGCCGCACAGCGACGCCAAGAGCCCGCGCGACTGCTCGGCGGGTTCGACCGATCCTTCGGGCGCGAGCAGACGGAGCACGACCAGAACCCGGCTGAGCAAGCGCAAATCGGGATCGGCGTCCGAATCGATCAGCCCGTCGTCGACCAAGGCGGCAAGCGCGACTTCCAACCGCGGGTTGAGCCCGACATGATGGATGAGTTGAAGCGTGTGAACCGCAAATTCCAGATCCACCAACCCACCCGGGCCAAGCTTAATGTCGAGCGGGCCTGCCGGTGGCTTGTGGCGCGCCATTTCGTCGCGCATCGAATGTGCATCGAAACGGATCTTGTCTGCGTCCTGGCCACCCGCGAGAATCGCGCAAATGAGCTGGCGAACCCGATCTTTCGCCTTTTCGGAGCCGGTCAGCGGGCGAGCTCGGCACAGCGCCATATGCTCCCAAGTCCACGCTTCGCTGCGCTGGTATGCGTCAAACCCGGCAATCGACACGGCGAGCATGCCCTGCGCACCCTGGGGGCGCAGGCGGGTATCGACATCATAGAGAGGGCCCGCCGCGGTCGGCGTTCGTAGGGCGGCAGTAACCCGGCTGGCGAGACGATTGTAATAATCGGTCGCGCTCAGCGACTTGCGGCCATTCGATTGCGCCCCTTCGGGGGCGTCGAACAGGAAGATGAGATCAAGATCGCTGGCGTGGGTCAGCGCACGCCCGCCGAGCCGCCCAAGACCGAGGATGACCAGCTCGCCCCCCTCGATGGTGCCGTGGCTCGCGGCAAATTCGCGCGACACTTCGTTGGCGAGAACAACGATGGCCGCTTCGGCAAGATCGCTATAGCCCTCCGCAATCAGGATCGGATCGCGGTGCGCCGCGATCAATTGGACGCCCAGGGCAAAGCGTCGCTCGCCGATCATTCGGCGCAATCGGTCGAGCGCGACATCGAACGGCTCGTTCGCAATCGCCCGTTCGAACTTTGCAGTAAGCGCATTGACCGGCGGGGGTGGCGCGAAAGAGGATTCGTCGATCAGCCCATCGAGCAGGGTCGGGCGGCGACCGAGCTGGTCGGCAAGCGGCGGGGCGTGGGTCAGGACCAGGGCCAGCAGGCTTGCCAGTTGTGGCCGCGCGCCTAGCAATCGGTAAAGATTCACGCCGCTCGACAAGCGTTCGATAATGTCGCCGAAGCGATTGAGCGCGCGCATCGGGTCAGGGCCGGCCGCCACCTCGCGCATCAGGGTCGGAAGCATCGCCTCGAAGGCGCCGCGCGCGGCGGGCGAGCGCAACGAACGGGCACGACCCGATCGCCAGTCGCCAATCAGGCGAACGACCGCCTCGATGTTGGCAAAACCCATTGCTGCCAATTCGCGGCGCAGAATATCGGGATCGTTGGAAAGGCGGTCCTCTTCATCGGGGGCGAGTTCGTCGAATTGCTTGCTGACGAAGGCGACGTGATCACGGATGCTGTCGACCAGCGCCGGGCCATCGGCAAGGTCGTCCAGCTTCGCGACTTCGTCGAGCGCTTCGGGATCAAGCGGCAGCAGGTGGGTCTGCTGGTCGCCGATCATCTGGGTGCGATGCTCGACGTCGCGCAACCGGCGGTAAGCATTGGCTAGGCCATCGGCGACCTTTGCGGTCATTCGGCCCGCAGCGACCAGTGCCGGCAATGCGTCGAGGACGGCCGGGTCGCGCAGGCTCGCGTCGCGGCCCCCGTGAATGAGTTGCTGAACCTGGGTAAAGAATTCGGCTTCGCGGATACCGCCGCGGCCGCGCTTGAGGTCGAAGCCGGGACCGAGCGCCTGACCCTGAGCATAATGGTCGCGAATCCGCCCGCTGATCTGGCGGATTTCGTCGATCGCGCCGAAATCGAGCGCCCGGCGCCAGATGAAGGGCTGGATTTCCTTGAGAAAGCGTTCGCCGAGGGCGCGATCTCCCGCCGCTGCTCGCGCGCGGATGAACGCCGCCCGCTCCCACGGCAGCGCCTGGCTTTCGTAGTAGGAAATGGCGGCATCAATCGGCAAGGCGATGGGGGTTACTTCGGGCGATGGGCGAAGCCGCATGTCGACCCGCGCAACATAGCCGTCGGCAGTCCGTTCCTGGAGCAGTTCGATCATCCGACGGCCGATCCGGACGGCCGCTTCGCCCGGTTCCTCGCGGCCGCGCGTCGGCAGGGTTTCGGGATCGAACAACAAGATGAGATCGACGTCGGACGAATAATTGAGTTCGCGGCTGCCCAGCTTGCCGAGCGCAAGGACGGCAAAGCCTTTCGGTTGCGCGTCGGGCGTTCGCTCGGCGATGGCAGCGATGACCGCTTGATCGATAGCATGGTCAGCAAAGTCTGACAGGCGGCGGGTCAAAGCTTCGAGCGAAAACTCGCCCGACAGGTCGCCCAGGGCGATTGCCAGGGCTAGCGCCTGTCGTTGGCGGCGCAGACGAACGCCGACGTCCGGACCATCGATCGCAAGAGCAAAATCGACCGCCGCCGAGGCGCCATCGCTCCTGAAAACCGCGGCAATGTCGGGACAGGCCCCCAGCCCTAACCGCAGGAAAGGCGCATGGTCCCGCGCTCTGGCGAGGGCGTCGTCGCGCGCCGATTGGGATGGTGAAGCCGTCACGACACTTTCCCTGCCCGATTTCGCATCACAACGAAACAACCGACGAAGGCGCGCGTTACTTAAGTCTGATGACCCCACGGACAACCATTTTGCCGACCGAGCGACCGACCGAAGAGCGGCGCATCATCCGCGTCGATCGGCTGCCCGATCAGGCCAATATCGCGGCGCTGTT
>JBDTMR010000065.1:0-9325 GCA_039934175.1 Sphingomicrobium sp. | reverse complement strand
AGCCCCTAAATATTGGTTAACATCATCCCGACCTTGTTGGCGGGCGCGTCGATGGAGTAGCCTTGGACGATTGTTGCGTCGCTGGAGGACGAATGTTGAGATTAACCATCGCGCTTGCCGCTGGATTGGCAATTGCTGCGCCGTCGGCGGCGCAGGCGCCAAGCGTCAAGGCAGGCGTGGAAGCGTGGCAAAAAGGCGATTTCGGACGTGCCACCGGCATCTGGCAGACGCTTGCCGAAAATGGTGATGCCGATGCCGCTTTCAATCTCGGGCAGGCTTATCGTCTCGGTCGCGGCGTCGCCGCCAGTAGCAGCGAGGCTGCGATCTGGTTCGAGCGCGCGGCAAAAAAGGGACATCTCGATGCTCAGGTCAGTCTTGGCTTGCTGCTGTTCGACAGCGGCGACCGCGCCCGCGCGCTGCAATGGCTGTTGAAAGCTGCCGCGCGTAACGAGCCGCGCGCCTTGCTCGTGACGGGAACCGCGCTGTTCAATGGAGACGGGATCGCCCGCGATGCAGTGCGCGGCTACGCTTATGTCAGCCACGCCGCCGCGCAGGGCCTTCAGCCAGCACAGACGACCTTGGCCGAGATGGACAAGGTCATGTCCCGCGCCGACCGTCAGAAAGGCGTCGCGATGGCGTTGGAAGCGGCGCGCGGGAAACCGAACGTGCCAATCTCGACCCCTGCGCCCGCGAAGGCGAAGACTGCGCCTGCCCTCGTGAGCAAGGTAGTTCCTGCGTCTTCAATTTCTCCGTCAAAGGTCATCGAGTCGAAAGCTGGGGCATGGCGAGTCCAGCTCGGGGCGTTTTCAACCAAGGCTGCCGCGCAGGGATTGTTTGGCAAACTGGGTGGAAAGCTCGGCGGCGCGCAGGCTTATTATGTTGTGGCAGGAGCGGTCACCCGACTGCAGGTCGGACCGTTCGCAAGCAAGGCGGACGCTGCCGCAACCTGCGCACTCCTCAAACCGCAGCCCTGTTTCCCGGTCGCCGCTAACTGACCCAAGCGGCGCGCGGGATGCCTTGCGCCCAAAGCAGCGCGTCCAACCCGTGGTGTTCCAGCCGGGCATCCGCTGCGTCGGCGAGGATGGGCTTGGCACGATAGGCCACGCCCATCCCGGCTTCCTCAATCATCGGCAGATCGTTGGCCCCGTCGCCAAGCGCCATGACCAATGCCGGATCCAGCGACAGCCGCGCCCGCTCTTCCTGAAGGATGCGTCTTTTGACGCGCGAATCGACGATTTCGCCCTCGACGCGCCCGGTCAGGACGTCATTGCGGCGGGAGAGCATGTTGGCGCGGTAATCATCGAACCCGACAATCGCGGCGATCGGAGCAACGAAATCGGTAAAGCCTCCCGACACAAGAATCGTATGGGCGCGGTGCGCAGTCATCGTCCGGACGAGCGTCGACGCCCCGGAATTTGGGCGAATACGCTCGGCAAGGCATCGTGCGATCGCCGCAACGGATAGGCCTTTGAGCAGCGCCACGCGCTCGCGCAAAGCGGCTTCGAAATCCAATTCGCCGCGCATCGCGCGTTCGGTGATCGCCGCGACCTGAGGCTTGAACCCGGCGTAATCAGCAAGCTCGTCGATGCATTCCTGGCCGATGATGGTGGAATCCATGTCGGCGACGAGCAATGTTTTTTGGCGGTATTTCGGCGACTGAACCACCACATCGCAGCTTTCCCAGCCCTGCAACGCTTCCACCGCCTCGACGCGGTTCGGAACCACGATATCGACCGCATCCCCCTCGTCCACCCAACCCGCCAGCGATGCGCCGGGCAGTCGAGCGAGTGCCGCCGCAAGCAGCCTGTCATCCAGCCGTCCGGCTGCTATCAGCGTCGCAATGAGCAAGTCGCGCCCTCCTCTGCTCCTCATTGCCGGTCCGACCGCGAGCGGCAAGAGCGCGCTTGCGCTGGAATGGGCTAAGCGCACCGACGGCGTGATCGTCAACGCCGATGCCAGTCAGGTCTACCGCGACCTTCCGATCCTGTCCGCAGCGCCCACTGAAACGGAGAAGAAAGTCGCCGACCATCGATTGTTTCAAACCATCGACGGCAGGGAAGCCTGTTCCGCCGCTCGCTGGGCCGCCCTCGCCAAGGCGGAAATCGCAGCCGTTCATGGCGAAGGGCGATCCGCCGTCCTGGTTGGCGGGACCGGGCTTTACATCCGAACCTTGCTCGACGGCATCGCGCCGGTCCCGGAAATCGACGCAGGCGTTCGCGCCGACGTCCGCGACGCGACGGTCGAGAACAATCGCGAAGCGCTGGCTGTGCTCGACCCGGAAGCGGCGGCGCGTCTAAAACCCGCCGATCGCCAGCGGATTGCGCGCGCACTGGAGGTTGTTCGGTCGACCGGGCGGCCCTTAAGCGAATGGCAGAAGGAAAACGTAGGCGGAATTGCCAGCGACATCGATCTTCATCCGCTGATCCTTCTGCCTCCGCGCGAATGGCTTTACGCCCGTTGCGCTCGACGATTCGAAGCAATGATCGACCACGGAGCGGATCAGGAAGTCGCGGCATTGCTGGCCCGCAAGCTCGATCCCGCCCTGCCCGTCATGCGCGCCATTGGCGTTGCTGAAATTGCGGCCTGGCTCGACGGATCGCTCGACCGAAACGAGATGATCGAAGCGGGCACACGTGCCACGCGCCAATATGCCAAGCGGCAATATACCTGGTTCGCCCATCAGCCGCCGAGCGATTGGCCACGCTTTACTGGCCCGCTCGACGATCAGGAAGCCTTGACCCGCGCGCTGGCGTTGCTCGGCATCGACGATTAGGGAAGAAGAATGATCCGCCTGACCGACGCCGAGATCAATCCTGCACCGCTGGACGGGAAGCGCGTCGCCATCATCGGTTACGGCAACCAGGGCCGACCGCAGTCGTTGAACCTGCGCGACAGCGGCGTGGACGTCGTCGTCGGCCTTCGCGATGAATCGACAACGGGTGAGCGGGTTTCGGCCGACGGTTTGCAGTCGGCGCCGTTGAGCAATGCCGTCTCCACCGCGGATCTGGTCATGCTTCTCGTCCCCGACGAAGCGATGGCCGGACTTTATGGGACGATCGAGCCGCATTTGAGCAACGGGGCGACCCTTGCCTTCAGCCACGGGCTAGCAGTCCACTTCGGTTTCATCCGCCCGCGAGCCGACCTAGACGTTGTCCTGGTGGCACCGAAGGGTCCCGGGACGGCGCTTCGCACTCTTTATGAGGCGGGCGACGGCATGATCGGCCTGTTCGCCGTGGCCCAAGATGCCAGCGGGAACGCCCGCGACATCGCCCTCGCTTATGGCCGAGCCATTGGGTGTGGACGCACCGGGCTGATCGAATCTTCCTTCGCCGAGGAATGCGAGGCCGACCTGTTCAATGAAGGCGCAGTGGTGTGGGGCGCGGTGCCCGATGTGCTGGTGGCTGGATTCGACACGCTGGTCGAAGCCGGGATCAGTCCGGAAGTCGCTTATATGGAATGTGTCGGCGAGTTGAGATTGCTTGCCGATCTGATCGAAGCGCGCGGCATCGCCGGGATGCGCGAGGCGATCAGCAATACCGCCGAGCTTGGCGCCGTGTTGGGCGGGGCGAAAATCATCGACCAGTCGGTGCGCGACCGGATGCGCAATTTGCTTGAGGAAGTCCGTAGCGGCGATTTCGCACGCGCGCTCGCGAACGAAGAAGCAAGCGGTTATCCAATACTGAAGAAGGCTCGCTCAGCAGCGCGCTCCCTCCCGGTCGAGCAGGCACGCGAAGCGCTCAGCAAAGACTAACCGACGATTTCGCTTTCAATTTGCGGTCGATCACCGACGCTGGCGCGCTCGGCATAGGCGCGCTGCAGTTTGCGATGTGCTTCGACGGCCTGGGGGTCGGTCGCCTCACTGGCCAACCTTTCCTCCTCCGCCGCCCGCTGCGCGAAATAAATCCTGTCCTGCTCGCTCATCGTATCCTCCCGTCCCTGAGGTCGATGACGATGGGATATCACAACTGAAGCGCTGTGGAAAACTCTAGCGACCGAACAGTTTTTCGAGGTCGCCCTTGGCCAGTTTTACCCAGGTCGGGCGACCATGATTGCACTGCCCGCTATGCGGCGTGACCTCCATTTCGCGGAGCAAGGCATTCATTTCTGCGACCGAGAGAATTCGTCCGGCACGAACCGACCCGTGGCAAGCCATCGTTCCCGCGACCAGGTCGAGCTTGTCGCGGAGCGCAAGTGCGGTACCGAGCTCCGCCAATTCCCCCGCCAGATCGGCAAGCAGTCCCCGCACGTCTGTCTTGCCGAGTGGTGCCGGTGTCGCCCGAACCAGCATCGAGGTCGGCCCGAACCGTTCGATCTCCAGGCCGAGTTGCTCCAGGTCGGCCGCCGCGCCTTCGAGCCGGTCGCACTCGGGCTCTTCCATCTCGACCACGTCGGGGATCAGCAACGGTTGTCGCGCGACGGCCCCTTCCCCGTTGGCCCGCCGCATTCGTTCGAGGACCAGCCGCTCGTGCGCGGCGTGCTGATCGACGATGATGAGCCCGTCCTCGGCCTCCGCAACAATATAGGTCGCCGCCACCTGGCCGCGCGCGACCCCGAGCGGATAGCGTGTATCGGCTGGCGCGATCGGCGATGCCATTTCGGCGCGGGCCTGCGGCAGCGGCGCGTGAGAGAAAGCGGGACGATGATCCCAAACCGTCCCTTGCGCCGGCGGCGGCGTGACCATGTCCTGCGCCGCTGTGCCAGTCGGTTCAACCTGCCAATTGGCCTGCCCGACATATTGTTCGCGCGCCGCGCTGCGGTGGCCCGCCTCGTCCAACGCAGAGCGGAGTCCGCCCACGATCAGACCGCGAACAGCCGCCGGATCGCGAAAGCGGACTTCGGTCTTGGCCGGATGGACGTTGATGTCGACTTCCTCGTGCGGAACCTCGACGAACAAGGCGGCGACGGGATGGCGATCGCGCGCCAGCAGGTCGCGATAAGCAGCGCGCAATGCGCCAACGAGAAGGCGATCCTTCACCGGGCGCGAATTGACGAACAGGAATTGCTGGTCTGCCATTCCCCGATTGAAGGTCGGCAGGCTGACCACGCCGGTCAGTCGCAGCCCATCGCGGATGCAATCGATCCCCAATCCGTGGCGATCGAGTTCGTGGCTAAGCAATGCGGCCACCCTGCCAGGCCCATCGGACGGCTGGAGCGAGAGGATTCGGCGGCCGTCATGTTCGAGGCTGAAGGCCACGTCGGGACGCGCCATCGCGAGACGGCGCACGATGTCGAGGCTGGCCGCATATTCGGCGCGCGGGCTGCGCAGGAACTTACGGCGAGCAGGCACCTTGTCGAACAAGCCCTCGACCCGGACGCGGGTCCCGGGCGGCAAGGACGCCGGCCCTTCCTCACCCAGCGCACCATGATCGATCATCAGCCGCCAGCCTTCGGCGCCGCGCTCCCGACTTTCCAGGGTGAAGCGCGAAACGCTTGCGATCGAGGGCAGGGCCTCGCCGCGAAAACCAAAACTCGACACCGCCTCGATGCGGTCGTCTGGAAGCTTCGACGTTGCATGACGCTCGATCGCCAGCCGCATGTCGGACGGGCTCATGCCCGTCCCGTCGTCGGCGACCTCGACCAGGTCGAGCCCGCCCGCGCTAATCCGGATTGCGACCGTGGCCGCATCGGCGTCCAATGCATTCTCGACCAGCTCCTTCAACGCGCTGGCCGGTCTTTCCACCACTTCGCCAGCAGCGATGCGATCGACCAGTTCGGATGGCAGCCTTCTTATTGACATGGGTCCCTTCCTAGCCCAGTTGGATGCCACCCGCGAAGCGCTGATTTTCCCTGAAAATTCATGAAGCTTTCACCGGGTACGGATTAACGGCGGTAAACCAGCAGGCAGGGTTCGGCCCTGCGCTTTTTTATCGCAAACTGAGGGCTGTGATCGAATGTTCTGGACGCGCTGGTTCAAATGGATGGCCAATGACATGGCAATCGACCTGGGAACGGCCAATACGTTGGTCTATGTGCGCGGTCGCGGGATCGTCCTCAACGAACCGTCGGTGGTCGCCATCGAAACGATCAACGGGGTCAAGCGCGTGAAGGCCGTCGGCGACGACGCCAAGCTGATGATGGGCAAGACGCCCGACCAGATCGAAGCGATCCGGCCACTTCGCGACGGCGTCATCGCCGATATCGATGTCGCCGAGCAGATGATCAAATACTTCATTCACAAGGTGCACGGCGGCAAGATGCGCAGCCTGCGCTTCCCGGAAATCGTGATCTGCGTGCCCTCGGGCTCGACCAGCGTCGAACGCCGCGCGATCCGCGATGCCGCCTCCAACGCTGGCGCCAGTGCGGTCTATCTGATCGAGGAGCCGATGGCCGCCGCAATCGGCGCGGGAATGCCGGTCACCGAACCGGTCGGATCGATGGTCGTCGATATCGGCGGCGGGACGACCGAAGTCGCCGTGCTCTCGCTGCGCGGTCTCGCCTACACCACCTCGGTTCGCGTCGGCGGCGACAAGATGGACGAAGCGATTTCGTCTTATGTCCGCCGCAACCACAACCTGCTGATCGGTGAAGCCACGGCGGAGCGGATCAAGAAGGAAGTTGGCATCGCCAAGCCCCCGGTCGACGGTATCGGCGAGACGGTCCACATCAAGGGCCGCGATCTCGTTAACGGTGTGCCTAAAGAAATTACGATTAACCAGGGCCAGATTGCCGAAGCGCTGTCGGAGCCGGTCGGGACGATTGTCGAGGGCGTCCGCATCGCGCTCGAAAACACCGCTCCTGAACTCGCCGCCGACATTTGCGATCAGGGGATCGTGCTCACTGGTGGTGGTGCGCTGTTGCAAGGCCTCGACGAGGTGCTTCGCGACGAAACCGGCCTTCCCGTCACCGTTGCGGAGGATCCGTTGACCTGCGTGGCGCTCGGCACTGGCCGCGCGCTTGAGGAAGAGCAGTTCCGCGGCGTCCTCCAGACCGCGTAGGGAACAGGGGACGTGGCGGCACCGGCTGGACCGCGTCCGGGCTGGTCACGGCGCGCGCAATATAGCCTCTTTTTCGGTTTCCTTGCGGCGATCGTCGGAATGATTGTGGGCCTCGTCATGCTTACCTTGTCGCTGGTCGCGCCAACGGCCTACGCCGGGGTTCGCGGTGCGGCCCTCGACGCCACCGCGCCTTTGACTGAAGGCTTGGCCGACATTTCCTCGACCGCGAAAGGCCTCGTCAGCGGCGCCGGCGATTATTGGGATGCGGCCGACCAGAATGGCGCGCTGAAGCGCCAGAACACCGCCATGCGCCGCGAAATTGTGAAGGCGAATGCCGTCATTCAGGAGAATGCGCAGCTCAAGGCCGCGCTCGCGCTTCGTGAGAAGTCGCCGGAGACGGTGGCCACCGGACGCATTGTCGGCTCCAGCTTCCAAAGCCCACGCCGTTTCGCCATCCTGTCGGTCGGCAGCAATAGCGGGATCGTCAATGGGATGCCGGTGCGCGCCTCCGACGGCCTGGTCGGGCGGATCGTCGACGTCGGCTTTACCGCCAGCCGGGTTCTTTTGGTCAGCGACCGTGCCAATGTCGTCCCGGCGCGCATCATGCGTAGCGGAGACCCCGTCATCGCCACAGGGCGCGGCGATGGCACATTGGATATCCGGCCACTCGAAGTCGGGCGAAATCCTTTCGTGCGCGGCGATATCATCATCACCTCGGGCACGGGTGGTCTCTATCCGCCATTAGTCCCGGTGGCTCGGGTCATCCGCCTCGACGACGATGGCGCGATTGCCGTTCCGCTTGCGGACCCCAGCGAAGCAAGCTTTGCCATCGTCGAACGGCCTTACGAGCCCGCAGCAATGAAAAAACTGACCGACGACGAAGGGCAATAAGGGTGGTTCGGGCCGCCCTCGCAAGCAAGCCGATGGGACGCCAGCCGGTGCGGTTTGCCGATTTCGTCCCTGCCGCCAGCGTCATCGCCGCCTGCGCCCTCTCCCTGCTGCCGATCGTGTCGTCGAGTGGATGGTGGCCGAACGCCGGCTTGTTGATGCTGATTGCGTGGCGAATGCTTCGTGCCGACGCCTGGCCGGCGTGGTGGGCGGCGCCGATGGGATTCGTCAACGATCTGCTGACGGGAATGCCGCTCGGGATGTCGGTTACCTTGTGGACCGCGATCATGCTGATCATGGATTTGGTCGACCGCCGGACCCAGTGGCGGGGGTACATCATCGAATGGGGAGTCGCCTGCCTTCTCATCGCGCTTGGTGGCTGGGTAGAATGGCAGGTTGCAGCACTGAACGGGGCGCCGGTGCCTTTTGCCCAGGTTGCGCCGGCAGCAATCGTTGAAATGCTGGCTTTTCCAATCGCGGCCTGGGTCGTGTCACGGATCGACCGGCGGAGACTGGGACGATGAGGGTGACGGCGGCCCATCAGAACTTGCGCTTCTCGCGGCGAATGCTCTTCGTCGGTGGCGCACAAGCTGCTTTCGGCGGAATCCTGCTGACTCGGCTCGGCTATCTTTCGGTGACTCAGCACAAGCTTTACGAGACCAAGTCCGAGGACAATCGAGTCCAGATGATCGTGGTCCCACCGCGCCGCGGATGGATCGTCGACCGCAATAACAAACCGATGGCGATCAATCGGTCTGATTTCCGTATCGACATCATTCCGGATCAGTTGGAACGACCGACCGAAACGCTTCGACTATTGACTCGGTTGCTCGAACTAGGGCCGGACGAAGTCGAGCGGATCATCAAGGAACTGAAGACCGCACGCGGCTACCAGCCCGTCCAGGTTGCTGAAAACGTGCCTTATGAAAAATTCGCTGCGGTGACGGTGCGGTTGCCCGAAATGCCGGGTGTCGAACCGCAGCGAGGCTTTTCGCGCTTCTATCCCTCGGGGCCCGCAGTCGCACATCTGATCGGCTATGTCGGGACTGCATCGGCCAAGGATTATGAGAAGGAAAAGAATCCTCTTCTCATCACGCCAGGCTTCAAGATCGGCAAGGAAGGCCTGGAGCGGACACTGGAGCAGCAGTTGCGCGGCGTTCCCGGCGGCCAACGGGTCGAATTGACTGCGCGCGGCAAGCTGGTGCGCGAGCTAGAACCCAAACCCGACCGCAGCGGTCATACCGTCAAGCTGACCATCGATGCAGGCCTTCAGGATTTCGCAGCGCGTCGGATGGGCGACCAGTCGGGCGCTCTCGTCGCCATGGATGTCGCGAGCGGCGACATGCTCGCCTACGTTTCCATGCCGGCCTACGACCCCAACAGTTTCAGCGACGGGATCGGCCGCACGGAATGGCGGATGCTGTCCGAAGACGATCATATCCCGCTTCTCAACAAGGTCGCGCAGGGACTTTACCCGTCGGGATCGACGATCAAGCCGGCGA
>JBDTMR010000064.1:0-9326 GCA_039934175.1 Sphingomicrobium sp. | reverse complement strand
TCCTGCTCGGCATCACCAAGGCGTCGCTGCAGACCCGCAGCTTCATCTCGGCCGCTTCGTTCCAGGAAACGACCCGCGTGCTCACCGAAGCGTCGGTGCAGGGCAAGGTCGATATCCTCAACGGCCTCAAGGAAAACGTCATCGTGGGACGTCTCATCCCGGCGGGTACGGGTGCGGGCATGAACCGGATGCGGGTTGCCGCGTCCAGCCGCGATGCGTCGCTCCGCGCCCAGCAGCGCAAGCTTGCCGAAGCCCTGATCGCGCCGAATTCGGCCGAAGAAGAGCATGAAGCAGAGCTCGCTCGCAGCCCCCGGGACAGCGCCGGAACGGGTGACGATCCGCTCGGCAAGGTCGTGCCTTCGGGTCACGGCACCGATGCCGACGCGGGCGATTACCTGACCGAAGAGGCAGCCGAGGCCAGCACCGAGAAATAAGCCCCGGTCGCCGTCCACCAACGACAATGAACAAGGCCGTCGCCCCACCGGGCGGCGGCCTTTTCATTTGCGCTTCGCAAGACGCTTCCCTTTGAGCCGCGAGGCCTTAGGTTTTCCGCGGCATGCGGAGTCGCGCTCATCAACAGGGGGAATGAATGGCAAATCGGCGGAAATTCTTGGTCATGGGCAGCGCCGTGGGCACACTCATCGCCGGCATCGGTTCGGCCGCTGCCCAGCAGGTGCCAATCGTCCAGCCCGGCGCGCCCGGCTCCCCGGCAAGAGTCCTTACGCCCGAGCAGGCAGCCAAAGTCGCGGATACGCGCTTCATCGCGGCCGATATCGAGTTCATGCAGGGAATGATCCATCATCATGGTCAGGCGGTCGAAATGACCGCGCTTGCCAAGTCGCGGACCGCCAACAAGGACCTTTTGACGATGGCAGAGCGGATCGCCGCGAGCCAGGCCGACGAAATGAAATTTATGCGCGGTTGGTTGGAAGCGCGCGGCTTTGCGCCGGCCATGCCGACCAACCACGCCGACCATATGGCGATGGGTAACGGCGCCTCACCGATGATGAAGGGCATGGCCACGCCGCAGCAAATGGCTGCACTCGAGGCGGTGCGCGGCGGCGAATTCGACCGTCTCTTCCTGCAACTGATGACGACCCATCATGCGGGGGCCGTGTCGATGGTCGAGGAACTGTACGACAAGGCCGGTGCCGCCTACGATCCGGTGCTTTACCAATTCACCACCGACGTCACCAACGAACAGACCGCCGAAATCAAGCGAATGGCGGCGCTGCGCGCGGAACTTTCGAGCGATCCACGCGAAAATTTGCGCGCCGGCTTTCGGGATGCCGGGGAATCGATTTCCAACCTGACCTTGATCGCCGCGATGCCGAAACCGGCCGGCTTCTTCGATCCGGCAAACCCCGCCGGCTTCCCGGCGCTAAAGGCCAAGAAGGACGCAAAGCCAGGCGAAAATCCGGTCTACGTCCCCGACAAAAAGTCGAAGGACGAGCCTGACTTCAGCGACCGCACCCCGCTGCTCAGCTTTGCCCAGACCGACATGGCGTTCAGCGGCGATCGCCTGTTCGTCGGTAATTACCACGGCTTCAACACCTATCGGATCGGCGAGCGCGGCGTACCGACACAGGTCGGCTCGGTGGTTTGCGCCGGCGGCCAGGGTGACGTCTCCGTGGTCGGCAATTTGCTGATCATGTCGGTCGAACAATATCGCGGCCGCGTCGATTGCGGCGCGCAGGGTAACGAAGGCGAGGTCAGCAAGGAACGCTTCCGGGGGATCCGAATTTTCGATATTACCGACCTTGCCCACCCGCGCCAGGTTGGCCTCGTCCAGACTTGCCGCGGTTCGCATACCCATTCGGTGGTCAAGGGCCCCGAGGGCGACGGCAAGATCCTCGTCTATGTCTCAGGCACTTCCGGAGTGCGAAAAACCGAAGAGCTGGCGCGTTGCATCGACACACCGTCGCCCAACAGCAGCTATTTCCGAATCGATGTCGTCGAAATTCCGGTCGCCAACCCCGCGGCGGCGCGCATCATCGACAGCCCAGCGGTCTTCGCCGACCTCAAGACGGGCGAGCTTGCCGGCCTGTGGAAGGGCGGCGATCATGGCGAGGGGACGCAGAGCACGTCGACCACCAACCAGTGCCACGACATTACTGTCTTCCCATCGCGAAAACTTGCGGCAGGGGCATGCTCTGGCAACGGGATCATTTTCGACATCAGCGATCCGCGCAAGCCCAAGCGCATCGACGTCGTCAGCGATCCTGGCTTCGCTTACTGGCACTCCGCGACGTTCAACAATGATGGCACTAAAGTCATCTACACCGACGAATGGGGCGGCGGTGGGCGGCCACGTTGCCGGATCCAGGACCGCAGGGACTGGGGCGCCGACGCGATCTACGACATCGTCAACGGCAAGCTGACCCGGCGCAGCACCTACAAGCTGCCCGCCGCTCAGTCCGAGCAGGAGAATTGCGTCGCGCATAATGGCTCGATCATCCCGGTCCCCGGCCGCGATATCATGGTCCAGGCCTGGTATCAGGGAGGCCTGTCGATCTTCGACTTCACGGACAGCACCAAGCCGACCGAAATCGCCTATTTCGATCGCGGTCCGATCGACGACAAACGCGAAGCGTTGGGCGGCTATTGGTCAACCTATTTCTATCGCGGTTACATCTACGGTACCGAGATTGCCCGCGGCCTCGATGTCCTTGCGCTGAAACCCAGCGCCCAGCTCAGCGCCAACGAGATCGCCGCCGCCGGACTTGCCAATTACGGGCCGACGTTCAACCCGCAAGACCAATATCCGGTGACGTGGCCGGCGGTTCCGGTCGTTGCGCGGGCCTATGCCGACCAGTTGCGCCGAGGCGGGTCGCTGGAAGCGGGTTTCGACCAGCGCCTGGTCGCCGCGCTTGGGGAGGCCGACGGCCGGATTGCGGCTAGCGCCAAGGACGCCGCCCTTGCAGGCCGCCTGCGCGCGCTTGCGGCGGAAAGCGACAAGGCAGCGGGCGACAAGCGTCATGCCGCCTTGGCAAAGGTCCTTGGCGAGATCGCCGCCCGGCTCAGCTGACGGTCCTCAGCGGATACAAAAAAGCCCCGCCCGAGCGACGCTCCGGCGGGGCTATTCTTGTCGGCGTCGTGCCTAAATCAGCACTTGCCGCCGTTGATCGCATTCTCAGTGCAGTTGGCAGCCGACTGAACGTCTTCGCCAGCACCGCGAACGGTGTTGCAAGCCGCGAGCACGAGGCCGCTGGCAATCATCATTGCGGTTACGATTTTACGGGCCATGATCCATTCTCCTTACACAGGCGGAACGACAATGGCAGGCTTCCCTGCCATTTGTCCACCGCCGAGCCGATTGGTCGACCCACATTGAACGCGGCAATGGGCAGA
The DNA here is from genome assembly GCA_039934175.1 of Sphingomicrobium sp. GTDB lineage: Bacteria > Pseudomonadota > Alphaproteobacteria > Sphingomonadales > Sphingomonadaceae > Sphingomicrobium. The sequence continues at coordinate 5,975 of JBDTMR010000064.1, read as the reverse complement.
GGGTTTCCGATACGGGGGCGAAATTTCTTGTCAGACGGCGACTGGCGCCGAAATATGCGGGTGCGGATCATGTCCTTCGAAGGCAAAATCTTCCGCCTCGTAGCCGAACAGGTCCTGCCCGCGATCATTGAGGACGAGTTGGGGTAGCGCGCGCGGTTCGCGCTGAAGTTGCGTTCGCGCCTGCTCTAGGTGGTTCGAATAAAGATGCACGTCGCCCCCGGTCCAAACAAACACGCCGGGCTGCAATCCGCATTCGCGCGCCAGCATGTGGGTCAGCAGCGCATAGCTGGCGATGTTGAACGGAACGCCAAGGAACAGGTCGGCGCTGCGCTGGTAAAGCTGGAGGTTGAGCCGACCGGCCGCGACCTGCGTCTGGAACAGGCAGTGACAGGGCGCCAGCGCCATCCGGTGCAGCTCGCCCGGGTTCCAGGCGGTGACGATCTGGCGGCGGCTGGCGGGATCCTTGCGGATCAGCGCGACCAGGTCGGCGATCTGGTCGATATGGCGGCCGTCCGCCGTCTCCCAATCGCGCCACTGCTTGCCATAGACCGGGCCAAGATCGCCATTCTCGTCGGCCCACTCGTCCCAGATGCTGACCTTGCGATCCTTTAGCCATCGCGTGTTGGTGTCGCCGCGCAGGAACCACAGCAGTTCGACGATAATCGATCGCAAATGGAGCTTCTTCGTTGTCAGCAGCGGAAAGCCGTCGGCCAGGTCGAAGCGCAGCTGCGCACCGAAATGGCTGAACGTTCCGGTGCCGGTCCGGTCCATCTGCTCGACACCACGGTCAAGCACATCCTGCATCAAGTCGAGATATTGCCGCATCGCCCGAGCCTAGCTTCGCCCGCGCTTCGGTCCAAGCGCGTTTCGTCGGTTCTGGACATATTCTCGCGCCGAAGCGGACGCGGTTCGAATGGCGCGCCTTGCTTGCCCCCCATAAATGGATGGCATGTTCCATCAGCGTGCCGAATCACCGCTACGATTGAACGGGCTGGAGGCGGCCCGGCGGTTCTTCGCTGGCTGCCTCGCCGAAACCGATCCGTTGCGCGAACATCTGTGGGTTGCCCATGTCGACGACCAGGCACGCTGCCTCCACCTGACCCGGCATGACGGTGATGGCGGCGGGTCCACCCTGCCCCTTCGCGAAGTCATTGCCGATGCCGCCGTTCATGGCAGCGCCGGCCTGATCCTGGCGCACAATCATCCCTCCGGCGATCCAACCCCAAGCCCCGCCGACCGCGCACTGACGAAACGTTTGGTGCTGATCGGCGAAGCGATGGACGTCGCCGTCCTCGACCATCTCGTCATGGCCGGCGGCCAATGCTCCTCGATGCGGGCGATGGGTCTGCTCTAGGGCCTCACGAACGGCCACTGTCGATATGCTCATGATCCGTGTGACAGGTGAGCTCTGGACTTATGGCGCCCGATCATCGCGAGGTGGCCGATCATCGGGCTGGTCCGAATCGCGCCGGATAAGTCGCTGCGCCAGACCCACCACGGTCCCGACCGCGATGGCGACGGTCAAACTGCTGAATACGGTGAGGCCGAAGGTCAGAAACAGCAGGAACTTGTCGCTGGACCGCGCCCGCAACCGATCGGGCCAGCGATGCGGTTCACTCATGACCCATGCCGTCACGATCAACAGGCCAGCGAGCGCGGGCATGGCGAGATAGCCAGCAAGCGGCGCCGCCACCACCATGACCAGCAGGATCGTGCCCGCATGAACGATCCCGGACACCGGGGTACGGCCGCCCGCCCGGATATTCGTTGCCGTTCTTGCAATCGCACCCGTTGCGGGCAGGCCGCCGAACAAAGGTGACGCGATATTGGCAGCGCCTTGGGCGAGGAGTTCGGCATTCGATCGATGCGTCGAGCCAATCATGCGATCCGCGACGAGGGCCGAAAGCAATGATTCGATGCCCGCCAGGAAAGCGATCAGGAAAGCCGACGGCAACAACTGGCTGATCTTTGCGATGGTGATGGGTGGAAGGGACGGCATCGGAATCCCGCCGGGAAGCTCGCCGAAGCGTGAGTGCAAGGTTTCCACCGGAAGCGCCATCAGCGTCACCGCCGCCGAGGCGACGGCAATGGCGATGATCGATCCCGGAAGCCGCGCGGAAAGTCGCCGCAACAGTATGATGAGCATGATCGAAACGACGCCGATGGTGACGGCAGCGACATTCACGGTGGCTCGCGCAGCCCATAACGCGGGGAGGATGTGAACGAGATCGGCAGACGTTTTCGCAACGTTCTGACCCAGCAGGTCCTTCAATTGGCTCGCCGCGATGATGACGGCAATGCCGACGGTGAAACCCTCGATCACCGGTTCCGGGATCAATGCAATCAGTCGCCCGGCACGAAGCAGGCCGCCAATCACCAGCAGCACCCCGGCCATCAAGGTGGCAAGGAGCAGGCCGTCGAACCCGAACTGTGCAATCACGCCATAGACGACGACGATGAAGGCGCCGGTCGGCCCACCAATCTGAACCCGGCTGCCGCCCAGCGCGGAAACGAAAAATCCGCCGACGACCGCGGTGACGAGGCCCGCTGCCGGTTGCGCTCCCGAAGCAATGGCGATGGCAATGCTGAGTGGCAGTGCCACCATCGCGACAGTCATGCCGGCAATCGTGTCCGAAACGAACAGCCTGACCGAATAGCCTTTCAGCATCGTGATGAGCTTTGGCTTCATGACGACCGGCTACGCTTGGCGGCCGACTCAAGCAAATTGTGCTGGAGTTAAAATGTCTTTCGGGCGAAACAGCATCCGCCGAATCCCAGATTATGCGTTGCCGATCCGACGTGATGCGTCATGTTCGACGGGAACGAGACGGAGGCAATGTTGCGTCATCTCCTTTCAATGTGTGGGGCAGCCGCGCTTTTGCTGGCGGGTCCCTGCGCTGCCGCATGGCAGAAAATCGGCAGTCCTCATTTCGTCATCTACGCCGACGGCGACCCGGGAACATTGCGAGAGTTTGCAAGCCGGCTCGAGAAATTCGACAAGGCGGTACGGCAGGTTCGGGCAATGCCCGACCCCCCGCTCGGTGACGGCAATCGCCTGACGATCTTCGTCGTTCCCGATGTGAAGTCGGTGCAGCGCCTTGCCGTCGCCACGCCGGGCATGACGACCAACCTTGCCGGTTTCTACAAGCCCAAAGCGGAAGGTTCGATCGCGGTCGTTCCGGAACGTTCGGGAGATAGCGGCAAGCGGCAACTCGACGATCAATCGACGTTCTTCCACGAATATGCTCACCACCTAATGTTTGGGGATACCGCTTCGCCGGTTCCGCTTTGGTATGCGGAAGGCTTTGCAGAGTTCATGTCGACGGCCACGTTTGCGCGGGACGGGTCTGTGATGCTTGGGCGGGCCGCAACCGGGCGCGCCGACGGGTTGACCGACAAACGAACCTTTCCGCTTGGACAGATGCTTGGTGGAAAGTCGGAGAATCTATCCGAAGCGGAATGGTCGCAACTCTATTCGCGCGGCTGGCTACTCACCCACTTTTTGACCTTCGAGCCCTCTCGCAAGGGTCAATTGCAGACGTACCTTGCAGCAATCGCCAAGGGGGTCGACCTCACAACGGCCTCGGCAGTGTTCGGCGATCTCGCCGTGCTCGACCGTAACCTGGCGGGATATGCCACCCGAAATCGTTTAAATGCGGTGCGCGTGGCGCCAGAAGCGCTCAAGATCGGCGCCATTACCGTCGAACCTGTTTCCGTTGGCGCGGCCGAAGTCTTGCCACACCGAATGCGACTAGAGACCGACGTACTAACGTCCGAGCAGGCTGCGTTGCTCGAAGACATTCGCAAGGCTGCGGCGCGCCATCCTGCCGACGCCTTCGTGCAGGAGACCTTGGCTGCTGCTGAACTGCTCCTGCATCATTACGCGGCTTCGGAAGTTGCGGCTGACCGAGCCTTGGCCGCCAATCCCCACTCCATTCAGGCGATGGTTTATAAAGGGCACGCCGTCCTCGAACAGGCGGCACAGGATGAAAAGGGCAAGACTTTTGCCGATGCGCGAAAGTGGTTTCAAAAAGCCAATTTGGCGGACCCGGAAGATCCCGAACCGTTGATGAACTTCCACGAGGCGAGCCGCCGCGACAGCGGCCGTCCTAGCGCGAACGCGATTGCCGCGCTTCATCAGGCGTCACGGCTTGCGCCGCAGGATCTGGGGTTGAGCATGCAGTCCGCTTGGCAACATCTAGCGGATGGACAACTTGCCGAGGCACGCAGGGCGCTTGTCCCGATCGCCTTCAATCCGCACGCGATCGGCGCGTCGAAAAAGGCGCTAGCGGCGATTGCCAGAATCGATGCCGGCGACGCCAAAGGGGCGCAAAACGCGATGTCAGGAAACTAGAACGCTTTAGCGAAGCGCTTCAATTTTGCTGGTCGCAGACCCGGATCTTGTTCGACGCGGGGCGTGGGTTGCTGGCGGTGTAGAGGGCGACATAGGAATCAGTGCCGGCGACCCGTTCCATCCGCTCGCGGTTCAGCCCGACGCTCGCGAATTCGCAGTCGAGCAGCGCGGGCGGCGTGCCGTGGCGCTTGATCGGGCGGTCGGCGTCGACGACGACCACCATCCCACCTTCCTTCAGTCCCGAGCGCATATGCCACAGGAAGGCGTAAGGCTCGGTCACCTCATGATACATGTGGACCAGGAAAATGCGGTCGAAACTGGCGGTCGGAAGCTTTGGATCCGCTGGTAAGCCAAGGCGGACAGCGACATTGTCGAGCCCTTCGCTCTGAACGCGCTGAGCCAGCCGGTCACGCACTTCGGGCACGATATCCTGCGCCAGCACCCGCCCTTTCGGGCCAACGACGGGTGACAGGCGAACGGTGTAATAGCCTTCGCCAGCGCCAATGTCGGCAACCGACATCCCCGGCGCGACCCCGGCAAAGGCGATCACCGCCTCCGCTTCGCCGACGCGGTCCCGGGCGTCCTCCGTCGAGAAACTGTCTGACACGATCGGCGCGACATTGCGCTGGGAGTGGGGGAACGGGCTCGCGTCCTCGGCCTTGCAGGCGACGACGAGGAGGGATGCGAAAAGCGGAACGGTCAGGAGAACGCGCCTGGTCGCGGGAATATATCCCGCGCCGTCAGTCCACGTTGCACGCGGCTGGCCGCGCTTCGCCTTCTCTCGCAATGCGTCGGCGATGCTCCGCATCGGCGTCGCTACGCGCGGCGGCTCAGTCGACATCCTCGACGTCCACTTTCTCGCCGGTCACGCGCTGCGACAGGGCCGAGGCCATAAAGCGGTCGAGGTCGCCGTCGAGCACGTCGCCCGGCGCCGTCGAGGTGACGCCGGTGCGCAAATCCTTGACCAGCTGGTAGGGCTGAAGGACGTAGCTTCGAATCTGGTGGCCCCAGCCGATGTCGGTCTTGTTGGCGGCGCTGGCGTCCGCTTCGGCTTCGCGGCGCTGCAATTCGGCTTCATACAGACGCGCTTTGAGCTGCTTCATCGCTTCGGCGCGGTTCTTGTGTTGCGAGCGCTGGTTCTGACACTGGACGACGATATTGGTCGGGATGTGCGTGATCCGCACCGCGCTGTCGGTGGTGTTGATATGCTGTCCGCCAGCGCCCGACGCGCGATAGGTATCGATGCGCAATTCGCTCTCATTGATCTCGATATCGATGTCATCGTCGACCTCGGGATAGACCCAGACGCTGGCGAAACTTGTGTGCCGCCGCGCCGAGCTGTCATAGGGCGAAATCCGGACAAGACGGTGGACCCCGCCCTCGACCTTGAGATTGCCATAGGCATTCTCGCCCTTGATCAGGATGGTCGCAGACTTGATGCCCGCCTGCTCGCCGGCATGGTGATCGACCATCTCGACCTTCATGCCGTGGCGCTCGCCCCAGCGGCTGTACATGCGGAGCAGCATCGAAGCCCAGTCGTTCGACTCGGTGCCCCCTGCCCCGGCGTTGATTTCGACATAGCTGTTGTTGGCATCGGCCTCGCCCGCCAACAGCGCCGCCA
>JBDTMR010000063.1:0-9457 GCA_039934175.1 Sphingomicrobium sp. | reverse complement strand
CCGTACGGCGGTTTAGCAAACCGCTGGTTTCAGCCACTCACCCACGTCTCCGGCTTGCGACAGCGAGCGGGCTATAGAGGTGGTTTTTCGCCATATCAACTGGCGCTATCGTGATTAATCCGGCGAACCGTCAAACCGCCATTCCAGGGTCTCTCCGGCATGGAACGGGACAAGACCGTCGATCTCCGTCGGAACCTCTAACGATGCCCGTGCCAGGGTCACGCTCGCAGCGTTTCTGGGAAGGCCGTAGAAATCCGCGCCGTGGTGCGAGGCAAAGCCTTCGAACCGATCGAGCGCGCCTTCCTCATCGAACACCGCGCAATAGCTCTCAAGGGCATAAGGCGCGTTGAAAATGCCGGCGCAGCCGCAGTCGCTTTCTTTTGCGCCGCGACCGTGTGGCGCGCTGTCGGTGCCGAGAAAGAATTTGGGACTGCCAGAAACCGCCGCCTTGCGCACCGCAAGCCGATGCTCCTCCCGCTTTACCACCGGCAGGCAATAAGCATGGGGCCGAAGCCCGCCCGCGAACAAGGCGTTGCGATTGAGATGGAGATGCTGCGGCGTGATCGTCGCGGCGACATTGGCGGGAGCGTCGGCAACGAACTGAGCCGCCTGTCGCGTCGTAATATGTTCGAACACGATCCTGAGTGCCGGAAAATCGCGAACCAGCGGAGCAAGCGTTCGGTCGATGAACACAGCTTCGCGGTCGAACACGTCGACATCGCGGTCGGTGACTTCGCCGTGAATGCACAGGATCATGCCGATGTCCTGCATCATCTCCAGGCAAGAGCGGACGTTCGCGATGTCGGTGACGCCGCTGTCGCTGTTCGTGGTTGCGCCGGCTGGATAGAGCTTGGCGGCGATCCAGCTGCCGTCGGAATGGCCGCGCTGCAATTCGTCGGGCGCGATGCTGTCGGTCAGATAGGCCGTCATTAGCGGGGTAAAGTCGGGACCGGCGGCAGCCTCGATGCGGCGACGATAATCGCGCGCCGCCGCCGCGGTAGTGATCGGCGGCTGCAGGTTGGGCATAACGATGGCGCGCGCGAATTGCCGGGCGGTCCACGGCGCGACAATTTGGAGCATCGCGCCATCGCGCAAATGCACGTGCCAATCGTCAGGACGAGCGATGGTGATTGTGTCGGTCACGTCGGCTCCCTAACTCATGGGAATGGCCGCTACCACCCTCACCAACCGTGCATTGCTTCGACTGTCCGGCGACAACGTTCGCGGATTCCTTCAAGGCCTCGTCACCAGCGATGTCGCCGGGCCGCTTCCGGTCTGGGCCGGGTTGCTGACGCCGCAAGGAAAATGCCTGTTCGATTTCCTGGTCTGGGAGGACGGGAACGATCTCCTCATCGATTGCGAGGCTACTGCTGCGGAAGCCCTTGCCAAACGCCTTGGCATGTACCGCCTGCGCCGTGCCATCACGATCGGATTCGAGCCGAACCTTGCCGCGCACTGGGCGGCAAGTGGCGATGACGGCATTGCCGATCCGCGTCTTCCGGCGTTGGGGCTGCGCTGGCTAGCCCCGGAGTTGGGCGAAGGGGCAGCGGACGAAGAATGGCGCGCGCATCGCCTGAGCCTTGGCGTCTGCGAAGGCGCAGCGGAACTTGGCGATCTGCTCTGGCTGGAATGCAATGCAGTCGAATTGAACGGGGTCAGCTTCGCCAAGGGCTGTTTCGTCGGGCAGGAAAATACCGCGCGGATGAACTGGCGGTCAAAGGTCAACCGGCGGCTGGTGGTGGTACGAGGCGACGGCGGTGAGCGCGTTCGCGTGGCCTATCCCGAACTGGACCTGGCCGTCGTCCACGCACGGATCGATGCGATTCCGGATGGCGCAATCATGCCGGAATGGCTCGCCGCAAGCCTGTCGGCATGAGCTTATGGCTGCTCGCGGCGCTGCTCCAGCCGACCGACGATGTTATCATCATCAACGGGCGCGGGCTGCCCGACGAACCGCCGGGCCAGCATCGTATCGTCCTTGACCGCAAGGATCTGGAGCGAAGCGCGAGCGGCCGGATGGAAGACGTCGTCCGTTCGGTTGCCGGACTGACCAGCTTTCGCCGGTCCGATGCGCGCTCGAGCCATCCCACCGCGCAGGGCCTCACGGCGCGCGGTCTTGGCGGCAATGCGGCAAGCCGGTTCGCGGTCGAGGTTGACGGGGTGCCACAAGCCGACCCGTTCGGCGGCTGGATCAATTTCGTCGCCCTCGATCCGGCTTTGGTCGATCGACTGATCCTGACGCGCGGCGGCAATGGCGGTGTCACCATGGGGTCGGGTGCGGTTGCCGGCGGACTGAACATCGACAGCATGGCGGCGGCCGATGGGCGATTGCGCGGCGGGATTGCCATCGGATCGCGCGACAGCGTTGATGCCGATGCGCGGCTGGGGGTTGCGGTCGGTGCGTCGACGTTGCTCGGCGGACTGGCGTTTCAGGGCGGCGACGGGTTCGCGCCAATTGTCGAGGCGGATCGCGGCCCGGTCGATCGCCGTGCGCCATACCGCCAGGCGAACGGACGGCTGAGAGTGCTTGCCCCGCTCGGCACCGCCGAATTGCAGACGAGCATCGCGGCCTACTACGACCGCCGCGACCGCGGCGTCGATTTCACCGACAATCGCGGACAGGGCGTCGACGCCTCGATCCGGCTGGTGGCGAAGGATTGGTCGTTGCTTGCTTATGGGCAGCAGCGACGGTTCGAAAGCGGCTTTGCAAGTGTCGCTGCCGGGCGCGCGAGCGTGTCCCCCGCCCTCGACCAGCACAAGGTTCCGGCCAGCGGTTGGGGCGCAAAGGCTATGTGGAAGCCGCACATCGGCGCCATCGCGGCGACGCTTGGCGCGGACGTTCGGTGGACCGGCGGCGGAACCAACGAACGATATCTCTTCGCCGCCGGGCTGCCGACCCGCGAACGGCAGGCCCGCGCCGAAAGCCTGACATCCGGCCTGTTCGGCGATGCCAGCTGGAGCCATGGCGGGACGACGCTTGGCGCGGGCGCGCGGATCGACCGTTGGGCGATTTCCAATGCGTCGCTGTTCGAGAGGAATGTCGGCGGGAGTACGATTACCGACGCCGCCTACGCCGATCGCACCGGTCGACAATGGTCGCTTCGCGCCGGGGTAGATCAACGCCTTTCGCCCATCCTTTCGCTGCGCGCTTCCGCCTACCGGGCGTGGCGATTGCCAACAATCAACGAGCTGGTCCGCCCCTTCCGCGTCGGGCCGGATGCGACGGCGGCCAATGCCGCGCTAGAGCCGGAGCGACTGATCGGCGTCGAAGGCGGCGCGGACTGGCGGCCAAGCGACGACGTTCGCCTGTCATTGACCGCTTTCGCCAACCGGCTTCGCGGCGCGATTGCCAATGTTACGCTTGCGAAAGGTCCCGGCGTGTTTCCGGGGGTCGGTTTCGTGGCGGCCAACGGCCTTTACCGCCGCCGCGAAAATCTCGGTGCGATCGCTTCGCGTGGGATCGAACTGGATGGTGAGTGGACGCGCGGGCGCTGGTCGCTTGGCGGCAGCGCGGCGCTGACCAACGCCCGGATCCGCGACGATGGTCTTGCCGCCTTCCTCGACGGGGAGCGACCGGCCCAGGTTCCGTCCATCCAGGCTTCGGCACAGGCGGGATGGAGCGATGGCGGTCGTTTGGCGTTCGTGACGCTGCGCTATTCGGGCAAGCAGGATGAGGGCGAGGGCGACCCCGAACCCCTGCCCGCGGCATGGACGCTGGATGCCGTGGCGCGCTGGCCGATCACGGGCCGGCTGTCACTCGACCTGCGCGCGGAAAATTTGTTCGACCGACGCGTGCTGACCAGCGTGCTGGCCGATGGAACGCGCGAGCGGACCCAGCCACGCACCCTCTGGATAGGGCTTCGGATCGACTAGTCGAGGCGGGCGTAGGCGCGGACCGGAAAGGTCCCCATGCCCTTTACCTTGGGCGGCACGGCGGAGAAGCGGAACGTGCGTCCGGCAAGGCTTTCAAGTTCGGTCAGATGCTCGCCGATCGGGATGTCGGCAGCGAGCAAGGTCGAATGGACCGGTCGCGACCGGGTGCGCGTATCGTCGATATTATGACTGTCGATCCCGACGAAGGCCGCGCCAGCCGCCACCAGCCATTCAGCAGCCGCAGCGGTCAGGAATGGATGGTCGCTGAAATAGGTGTCAGTACGCCAGTATCGGTCCCACCCCGTCGCGACCAGCACTGCCTTGCCGCGAACATCAAGACCATCGAACGCGGCAACATCGACCGCCAATCCGTGGGCGAAAGGCTGGTGGACGAGGATACCTGGCAAATCGGCGAGCGATTCCAGCGGCAATTCGCTCAGATCCTTGCCGTCGGCATAGCGATGGAACGGGCTGTCGACGTAGGTGCCGGTATTGGCGACCATGTCGATCCGGCCGATCTGAAAGGTCGAGCCATCGTCATAATTGCCCGCCGAGGCCTCGCGCGCCCAATAATCGCAGATGTGCGGGCCGGGCAGACCCTTGAAAGTGGTCATTCCCTCTTCGATGACGTGGCTCAGGTCGACGAAGGAGGTGCTGTCCTGATTTTCCATAATGCCACCATGCCGATTGCCGCCCAGATCACGTTGAGCACCGCCGAGGGCATCGCACCATACCACCAGCCATTGGCGATGAAGCCCAACGCACCGAAAAAGTTCATGCCTTGGTAGGTCACGCTACGCGGCGCGACCTTGCCGGCGGTCAGCAGCGCATAGGCGCCGAGGATCAGCGCCGCACCGATCCAGCCGACGATGTCGATAACAAGGGCGAGGGTCACGCCGCGAGGTTACGCAAGACGTACTGGAGGATTCCGCCCGAGCGGTAATATTCCAGTTCGTTGAACGTATCGATCCGGCAGCGCGCCACGATGTTGAGCGTCTCGCCATTGGCGCGGGTCACCATGACGGTGACGTCCTGACGCGGCTCGATGTCGGCAACGCCATCGATGCTGAACGTCTCGCTGCCGTCAAGATCGTAGGTCGCGGCATTCTCATTGTCGTGGAACTGGAGCGGAAGGACGCCCATGCCGACCAGGTTCGAACGGTGTATCCGCTCGAAGCTTTCGGCGAGGACCGCGCGAACGCCCAGCAGGATGGTCCCCTTGGCCGCCCAGTCGCGCGACGAGCCGGTGCCATATTCCTTGCCGGCAAGCACGATTAGCGGAATGCCGTCCTTGGCATAATCCATCGCCGCATCGTAAATCGCCTGCGTTTCGCCATCCGGTCCCTTGGTGAAACCACCCTCAACGCCGTCAAGCATCCGGTTGCGAATGCGGATGTTGGCGAAGGTGCCACGCATCATGATGTCATGATTGCCACGCCGAGCGCCATAGCTGTTGAAGTCGGCGCGGGCGACCTGGTGGTCATTGAGATAACGACCCGCCGGGCTGTCGGCCTTGATCGCACCAGCGGGCGAAATGTGGTCGGTGGTGATCGAATCGCCGAACAGGGCCAAGGCCCGCGCACCCTCGATGTCGGTCAGCGGCTTGGGCGTCATCGTCATGCCGGTGAAGTAAGGCGGGTTGGCGATATAGGTCGATCCGGCTGGCCAGGCGTAGGTGTCGCCGCCCGTGACCGCGATCCCGCGCCAGCGATCGTCGCCATGATAGACGTCGGCATAGCGCGACTTGAACATGTCGGAATGAACGTGGGCGTCGATCAGACCGCGCACTTCGTCGTTCGACGGCCAGATGTCCTTCAGGAAGACGTCATTGCCGTCCTTGTCCTGTCCGATCGCGCATTTGGTGATGTCCTTGGTCACGGTGCCGAACAGCGCATAAGCGACCACCAGCGGCGGCGAGGCAAGGTAATTGGCGCGGCAATCGGGCGACACGCGACCCTCGAAATTGCGGTTGCCCGAAAGCACCGAGGAAACGACGAGGTCGTTGTCGGCAATTGCCTTGGAAAGCTCTGGCGCGAGCGGGCCCGAATTGCCGATGCAGGTCGTGCAACCATAGCCGACGAGGTTGAAACCGATGGCGTTGAGGTCTTCGCTAAGGCCCGCAGCATCGAGATAATCGGTGACGACCTGGCTGCCCGGCGCAAGCGAGGTCTTGACCCAGGGCTTGCTGTCGAGGCCGAGCGCGCGCGCCTTGCGGGCGACGAGACCGGCAGCGACCAGCACCGATGGGTTGGAGGTGTTGGTGCAGCTGGTGATTGCGGCGATCATCACATCGCCGTGGCCAAGATCGACATCGCGGCCATCGACGGCAACGCGCGGTGCGCCGAGCGCCTTCTTGTAGGTCCCGTCCAGTTCGGCGTTGAACAGTTCGTCGACCTCGCTGAGACGGACCCGGTCCTGCGGGCGCTTCGGCCCGGCAAGCGACGGCTCGACACTCGCCATGTCGAGTTCCAGCGTGTCGGTGAACAAGGGCTCGGGCGAGGACGCATCACGCCACATGCCCTGCGCCTTGGCGTAGGCACGAACGAGTTCGATGCGGTCTTCGTCGCGCCCGGTCAGCTTGAGATAATCGATGGTGCGCTCGTCGATCGGGAAGAAGCCGCAGGTCGCGCCATATTCCGGCGCCATGTTGGCGATGGTCGCGCGATCGGCGAGGCTCAAGGCGTCGAGTCCCGGGCCGAAAAATTCGACAAAGCGGCCGACGACGCCTTTGGCGCGCAGCATCTGGGTCACGGTTAGCACCAGATCGGTGGCGGTAATGCCTTCTTTCAAGACGCCGTCGAGGCGGAAGCCGACGACTTCGGGAATCAACATCGAGACCGGCTGGCCGAGCATGGCGGCTTCGGCCTCGATCCCGCCGACGCCCCAACCGAGCACACCGAGGCCGTTGACCATCGTCGTGTGGCTGTCGGTACCGACCAACGTGTCGGGGTAGGCAATCATCTCGCCATTCTGGTCTTCGCTCGACCAGATCGTCTGCGAGATATGCTCCAGATTGACCTGATGGCAGATGCCGGTGCCCGGCGGAACGACCTTGAAATTGTCGAAGCTCTGGCTACCCCATTTGAGGAATTCATAGCGTTCGGCGTTGCGCTGATATTCCAGCGCGACATTGTCCTCGAATGCCTTGGGCGTGCCGAATTCGTCGACCATCACGCTATGATCGATGACGAGGTGGACGGGGACTTGCGGATTGATCTTCTGCGGATCGCCGCCGAGATTCTTCATCGCATCGCGCATAGCGGCAAGATCGACGACGGCAGGAACGCCGGTGAAGTCCTGCATCAGCACGCGCGCCGGGCGATACTGGATCTCGCGGTTGATCTTCCGCTCTTTCTGCCAATCGACCATTGCCTTGAGATCGTCGTTGGTAACCGTCACGCCATCCTCGAAGCGGAGAAGATTTTCCAGCAAGACCTTCATCGAATAAGGCAACCGCGATACGTCGCCGAGTTGCTCCCCGGCCTTGGCGAGCGAGTAATAAGCGTAGCTCTTGCCACCGGCCTCCAGCGTCGAGCGGGTTTTCAAGCTGTCCTGGCCGGTCGGGATCATGTCATTCCTCTTTGTATGATTTCTTTGACGCGCACGCGCGCGAATGCTGGCGGCGCCCTAGCAAGGAAGCGCTCTGAGGGCAAAGGGGCTAGAGCCAGCCCTTCCGGCGGGCGAGCCAATAAGGCACGACCGCGCTGACCAGCATCGCCGCCAGGGCAATTGGATATCCATAGACCGAGCGCAGCTCGGGCATATGGTCGAAGTTCATGCCGTAAACTCCGGCGATGAGGGTGGGTGGCATGAGGACGACCGCCACAACCGAGAAAATCTTCATCACCAGATTTTGCTGAAGCCCGATCATGCCGAGCGAGGCATCGAGCAGAAAGGTCAGATTGTCGCCGACGAAACTGCTGTGATCATTAATCGCCTTAGCGTCGCCGGCGAGACTCTTGAAGTGGCGGGCATCGGCCGAATTGGCCTCGACCCGGTCGGTCGATGACAGATAGCCCAGCAATCGCGTCGCGCTGACCGATGCTTCGCGGGTCTTGGCGAGAATTCGTTGGGCCGCGCCAAGACGTAGCATCAATGCTTCGTATCGCACTTCCGGCGAGCGCCGCGATTCGCGGGCATCGTGGCGGAAAATCTGCTGGCTGATATGATCGAGCTCCTCGGCAACCTCTTCAAGTCGATCGGCGAGCCGGTCGATGACCGCGTCCATCAAGCCGATCAGTGCGACAAGCGGCGTCTTGACCTTGTCGGGATCGCCGTAAGCATGGTCGGCGAAGCCGATGAACGGTGCCGGATCGACATAGCGCAAGGTCACCAGATGGCGGTCGGTCAAAATGAAACTGACCGGGTCGACCGCGGGCGTATTGGAATCGGTATTGTAGAGAACAGACATGGTCATGACCGTGGCGTCGTCGCGCTCGTAGAGCCTGCTCGACGGCTCGATCTCGAGCATTTCGGTCCGGGTGGGAATATTCTGACCGATCAGGCCTTCGGCGAGTTTCTCCTCTTCCGAACTGGGATTGAGCAGGTCGATCCAGACCGCGCTGTCGGGGATCGGATCCTTGGCCGCCGGATCGATCGGCGCGGGCGAACAGGAAGGACCGAAAAGCCGCAACATCGCGGCGGTGTTGCGCGAAGTGAAGGGCTTTGCAAGCGGGCATCGACTGCTAAGTGTAGCAGCCATGCGTCGCCCAGCCTTTCTCACATCATTGGCGATCGTCCTCGTCACCATCGTTACCTTACTTGCGATGGGGCGACCGCCGATGTGCACCTGCGGCGAGATCGCGCTGTGGGGACCGGTCGGACCCAAGCAAAGCCAGATGCTGGCCGACTGGTACAGCCCGAGCCATTTCATCCACGGTCTGCTGTTTTACGCGTTGCTGTCGTGGCTGTTCGCCAAATGGCCGACAGACCGCCGATTCCTGGTCGCGCTTGGCGTCGAAAGCGCGTGGGAATTGTTCGAAAACACGCCGTTCGTCATCGACCGATACCGCGAAGCGACGATGGCGCTGGGCTATACCGGGGATTCGATGCTCAACTCGCTGAGCGATATCGCAATGATGGCGTTTGGCTTTCTCGCCGCGCGGCGGTTGCCGGTGTGGGCGAGCATTGCCTTGGCCATCGGCTTCGAATTGCTGACACTGGCCGTGATCCGCGACAATTTGACGCTCAACATCTGGATGCTGTTGTGGCCAACCGACGCGATCCGCGTCTGGCAATCGGGCGCGTGAGCTAAACCTCTTGCCTGATTGCGTTTTTCCGGCAAAGTGCGGAAAGTTTCCGAAGAGGAGAAGCCGAGTGAAAGCGTATCTTTTCGCCGCAATTGCTGTTTTCGCTGCTGCAGCACCGGCCCATGCCGGCGAAGTGTTCGGCGGGCTGTACGTCCACGACGTCAATACCCCGCTGACAAAGAGCGGGGTCGAAAGCGGTGCCGATTTCCAACTGGGATATCGTTGGGGACCGATTGGCGGCGACAAGGGCGTCCAGCCTTATGCCTTCGCAGCGGTCAACAGCGCGGGTGACACGAATTATGCCGCCGCCGGTTTCTCGTTCAAATTCGGTGACA
>JBDTMR010000062.1:0-9486 GCA_039934175.1 Sphingomicrobium sp. | reverse complement strand
ATCGTCGCGCCCAAGAGCGGGACGATCCAGCAAATCCTGATTCACGACGCGCAGCCGGTCGAATTCGACCAGCCGCTTGTGGTTATCGGCTAAGCAACGCGTCATGCCCATCAAGAAACTGCTGATTGCGAACCGCGGGGAGATCGCCCTGCGAATCCACCGTGCCTGCCATGAAATGGGGATCGAGACGGTTGCCGTCCATTCGACCGCCGATGCCGAGGCGATGCACGTCCGGCTTGCCGACGAAGCGATCTGCATCGGACCGCCGTCGGCGACCGACAGCTATCTCAACATCGCGAACATCATTTCGGCGGCCGAAATCAGCCATGCCGACGCAGTCCACCCGGGGTACGGCTTCCTGTCCGAAAACGCGCAATTTGCCGAGATCGTCGAAAGCCACGGTCTGATCTGGGTCGGCCCTAAGCCCGAACATATTCGCGTGATGGGCGACAAGGTCGAAGCGAAGCGCACCGCCGCCAAGCTCGGCCTGCCGCTGGTTCCGGGCTCCCCCGGCCCGCTCGAGACAATCGAGGAAGCGCGCGCCATCGCCGACGAGATCGGCTATCCGGTGATCATCAAGGCGGCATCGGGCGGCGGCGGTCGCGGCATGAAAGTCGTCGAGCAGCCGGAGCATCTGGAAAGCCTAATGATGCAGGCTTCCTCGGAAGCCAAAGCCGCGTTCGGCGACGACACCGTCTACATGGAAAAATACCTGTCCGACCCAAAGCATATCGAATTTCAGGTGTTCGGCGATGGCGAAGGCCATGCGATCCACATCGGCGAACGCGATTGTTCGATCCAGCGCCGCCATCAAAAGGTTCTCGAGGAAGCCCCCTCGCCCGTCATCAGCGCGGAGCAGCGGGCGCACATGGGCGGGATCGTCGCCAGCGCGATGGCCGACATGGGCTATCGCGGTGCGGGGACGATCGAGTTCCTCTACGAGAATGGGGAATTCTACTTCATCGAGATGAATACCCGCCTGCAGGTCGAACATCCGGTGACCGAGATGATCAGCGGGATCGACCTGGTCCGCGAGCAGATACGTGTGGCGCAAGGCGACGGGCTGAGCGTGACCCAGGACGAGGTCGTTTTGCACGGCCACGCCATCGAATGCCGGATCAACGCCGAGGACCCCGAAACCTTTACGCCCTCGCCCGGCATGGTGAAGAATTTCGTCGCACCCGGCGGAATGCATGTGCGGGTCGATAGCGGCATGTACGCGGGATATGTGGTGCCGCCTTATTACGACAGCATGATCGCCAAGCTGATCGTTTACGGTCGGACCCGCGAAAGCTGCATCCTGCGTCTCAAGCGTGCGTTGGAGGAATTCGTGGTGGATGGGATGAAGACCACCATTCCGCTCCAACAGCGGATCATTCGTGCCGACGATTTCCTCGAAGGCGATTATACGATCAAGTGGCTCGAACGGTGGCTCGAGGAGCAGAAGAGCCAGTGAAGGCGACGATCTGGCACAACCCGGCCTGCGGCACGTCTCGCAAGACGCTCGATATCCTAAGGGATAGTGGGGCGGAAGTGACGGTGATCGAATATCTCAAGACGCCGTACACGCGCGGCAAGCTGGAGCAATTGCTTCGCGATGCCGCGATGACGCCGAAGGATGCGTTGCGGTTGCGGGGCACCGACGCCGAAGAGCGCGGATTGGCCCAAGCGGATGACGAGACGATCCTGGCGGCGATGATTGCCAATTCGGTCTATGTGAACCGGCCCTTCGTCGAGACCGACAAGGGCGTGCGATTCTGCCGTCCGCAGGATGTCGTCCGCGAGATCCTTTAGGCGGCGCCGCTTTTGCGGTTATTTGTGATACGTTCCCCCAGATCATCGAGGGGGAGATTCATGAAAAAAAGCTACATCTTGCTGGCTGCGGCCATGCTTGGATCGTCCGTTGCCGCGACTGCCGCGCCGCTCGAACGGATTGGCGAGCCGGTCCTGAACGGCAAGCGGCTGCCATTTTCGGGCGCAGTCCGGGTCGGTGATGTGCTGTTCCTGTCCGGCCAGATCGGTATTCGCGCCGACAACAGCCTGCCTAAGGAATTCGACGCGCAGGTCCGTCAGGCGATGGACAATGTCGCGGGCGTGTTGAAGCAAGCCAGTGTCGGCTGGGGCGACGTCGCGAAATGCACCGTGATGCTGGACGACATGGCCAATTGGCCCGCCTTCAACGCGTTGTATGTCGGCTATTTCCCGGACGGGAGATATCCAGCGCGGAGCGCGTTTGGCGCCGACGGTCTCGCGCTTGATGCCGCCGTCGAAATCGAGTGTGTCGCGCGGGCACCCGCAAAATAATCGGAGAGGCTAGTGCCGGAATTCGCGTTGGCCTAGCGTCCAAGGGTCGCGTCAGGGCCAGTTCGATCAGATCATCGTCTTGGGGGCGACCATGGCAACAATCGCGAAATCACGCATATCGCTAATCTTGCTTGTGACGATGCTCGCGGCATCGATCCTGCTGAATTACGTCGACCGCGGCGCGATCGGCATTTCGGCACCGTTGATGACGGCGGAGTTGGGGCTGACGGCGACCCAGTTCGGGATTGCCGTTTCGGCTTTCTTCTGGATTTACGCGCCGATCCAGCTTCTCGTCGGCTGGCTGTGCGATCGATACTGTGTCTACCGCATATTTGCGCTCGGACTGATCGTCTGGGCGTTGAGCACCATCGCAACCGCCTTTGTCGGCGGCTTCGCAATGCTGTTGGCGCTTCGTCTTCTGCTGGGGCTTGGCGAGAGCATCGCCTTTCCGGGAAGTGCCAAGATCATCGCGGCCGAAGTGCCCGCGACGCAGCGTGGCCTGGCCAACGCCATGATTGCGGCGGCACTGGCATTCGGTCCGGCACTTGGGACCTTCGCTGGCGGGACCATTCTGGATCTGCACGGTTGGCGCGCCGTATTCCTGACCTTCGGCCTGGTGACGTTGCTGTGGCTCGTCCCGTGGCATTTCATAAGTCGGCCGTTTCGCGCCGCGACGATGGCCAATTCGACACCGCCGCCGCGCGTTCTGGGATTGTCGCGCAAACCGCAATTATGGTGGAGCAGCGCTGCCCACTTCTGCAGCAATTACGCTTTCTACTTCCTGCTTGCATGGCTTCCGCTTTACCTGACCAAGAACCGCGGAATGTCGATTCCGGACATGACCGCAATGACCACCGCGGTCTTTGTGGCGCAGGGCATCGCTGCGCTCACACTGGGCTGGTTGTCAGATCATCTGGTTCGACGCGGGGCCGATGAAGGCCATATTCGCCGGATGCTGATGCTGGGCGCGCAGATTGGCATTTCCGTCGCCATCCTGGGCGCTGCGCGCGCGGCAACCGACGCCGCCTTGTTTGGTTGGCTGATCCTCGGCGGAATCGCCATCGGCGTTTCGGCGACCAATATCTTTGCGGTAGCCCAGATCTTCGCCGGGCCGCGTGCGGCGGGCAGCTGGGTCGGGGTACAAAATGCGTTCGGCAATACATCGGGAATCGTCGGTCCGATCGTGACCGGTCTGATCATCGATCACACCGGCTCCTACTTCGCGGCCTTCGCGCTGGCGGCCAGCATCGCCGGAGCCGGCGCGGCAATCTGGCTGCTCGCACTGCGCAAGGTCGAAGAATTGCGTTTCGACTGACATCGGCGTCGAAATGTCGTAGCAATTGCGGCGTGACTTCGCCCCTCGATCCGCGCCTACTCCTTCGCGGCTATGCCAGCGGGATTTTCCCGATGGCCGACAGCCGCGATGCCGATGAGGTGTTCTGGGTCGAGCCGCGGACGCGAGCGATCCTGCCATTGCACGAATTTCGCTGCTCACGGACGCTGGCGCGCACCATCCGCCGCGAACGCTTCATCGTCACGCGCGACCTGGCATTCCAGGACGTCCTGAATGGCTGCGCCGAGCGCGACGAGACCTGGATCAACGCCGATATCGAGCGGGCGACGCTGGGGCTTCATGCCGCGGGCCATGCCCATTCGATCGAGTGCTGGCGCGAGGGGCATTTGGTCGGCGGCCTCTACGGCGTGCGACTTGGTCGCGCCTTTTTCGGCGAATCGATGTTCAGCCGCGAAAGCGATGCGTCGAAAGTGGCCTTGGCGTGGCTGGTGGCGCGGCTTCGCGTCGGCCGGTTCGCACTGCTCGATTGCCAGTTCATGACGGATCACCTCGCCTCGCTTGGCGCAGTGACGCTGCCGCGGAAACGCTATGTCGCGTTATTGTCGGCGGCGCTCGGCGCATCGGGGGCGGAAGGCGTATCGGCGCCGTTGGAATTCGCCGGAGTCGACGTCGCTGCACTCGATCCGCCTGATTTCGGCTTGCTCGAAGCGCTCGTCGAATCGCGTGCCGACGGCGGCGCGCCCGGCGCAGTCGGCCAGCTCATCATGCAGCTTTTGGGCCAGACGTCGTAAACCGGATTTTCGACGACGTTGAGCGATGGACTTTCCCGATAGAGCCAGCCCGAAAAGGCGCGATTCCACAATTTGTCGGCGCGCTGGACATCGACTTGCACGAAAGCGCCGGTCAGTCGCTCGGTTTCCCACGGCGCGCTGGTTTCGCAGGCGCGCAGGCGCACGATCACGTCTTTCACACGGATCGACTGCCCCGGCTTCAGCGTCAAATCGCGAACGATCCCGTTGCGCTTGTTGAGCAGGCCAAGCACGGCAACGCGCTCGGCCATCGGGGTCGTACCCACCTGGTCGACCACCGCCGGCAAGGCGACTTCATTATCGACCTTGTTGAGATCTTCTGGCCCGCGATTGCAGCCGGACAGCAGCGCAAGTGTCAGCGCGATTGGGGCGAAGCGGCGGATCACGCCTGGTCGGGCGTCCAGGCGACGTAATCGCCGGTCGCGACCGGACGCTGGCCAGCGCCAAGCATCGATCCGGACGGTCGATAGGCGCGGTCGCTGCCGGTCAGGTTGGGCGTCGGTTCCCGTTCGAACGTGCGGCGCTGGGGAAGCGACTTGTCGGGAAGGTCGTCGATCGTCCCGCGCAACCACGCATTCCAGCCCGGCGGCGTGTTCGAAGAATCGTTCGAGCCCGAATAGATCACCCAGCGGCGCGCCGGATCCTTGCGATGGCGATAGTAAACGTTGCCCGACGCATCGCGGCCGACTTCCTCGCCGCGAAAGTGCGAGACGATGCTGGTGCCCCACGAGGCCCCGTTCCACCATGTGAAAGCGTTGGCGAAAATACCCATGCCGCGCCGTTAGCGCCTCTTCGCGTGCGGACGCAAGATCAGTGCGGCCAGACGATCCGGTCGCCCGGTGCAATCATCAGTTCCTCGGCACGCCCGCCAGCGATTTCAAGCACGGCCTCGATCTTCTGTCCTGACGGGATCGGTTCGAGCGACAACGGCACCGCCGAGGCCTCGATTCGGGCAATCTTGCCGCCGGGCGCGATGAAGATCAGATCGAGCGGGATGAACGTGTCGCGCATCCAGAAGGAGACGTCCTGCGGCGGATCGTAGGGGAAGATCATGCCGCGATCGGGATCGAGCGACTGACGGTTCATCAGGCCATAAGCCTGTTCCTTGTCGGTACGGGCGATTTCAACAGTGATTTCATGCGTGCCGTTCGGCGTCGTTACGACGGCAACGCCCTGGTCGAGACCGGCGGCGGACTTTTCCTCAAGCAAGGCGGTATCGTCGGCCGGTTTGCATGACGCGAGTGGGATAACGCATAGCAACAGGGCAAGTCGAAGGATCAATCGCGGCGCAATTCCACGGCGGTCAGGCCCTTGCGACCCTCGGCAATCCGCGCCTCGAGCTGGTCGCCGGGGACCATGTCTTCGATGTCGGCCAGTCGGACGGTTTCCATATGAACGAAGATATCGGCATCGGGATGATCGACCCGGGTGACGAAGCCATAACCCTTCACCCGGTTGAACCATTTGACCTCGACCATCTCGAATTCGCCGGCCGCGTCGGTCAGTGCCTTGCGGTCGGCGCGCTGGGCCGGGGTCGTCGTGGTCCGGGTCGGGCTGAGCTGGGCGTTGCTGAGGTCGATCGAAAGAATCTTCCGTGCCTGCATGCCGCGTTGCTGCTGCTCCGCGACACATTCGACGATCGCGCCTTCTGGAAGGCTACGCCGATCATGGTCGCGAAGGACCGAGAAATGGATGAGGATGTCGCCTTCGATTTCCTCGCTGACGATGAAGCCGAAGCCGCGAGTCGCGTCGAACCATTTGACGCGGCCGACAACGCGCACACCACCTTCTTCCTCGTCAGCATCTTCTTCGCTGGCAAGAATGATCTGCCCGGAGACTTGCGTGTCGCCACTTGGCGACACTGTCTTTGGCGTCTCGTCGGCACCGGTCTGACGCACTCATCCCCCTTAGCACGCGGCGTTAATCGTTAAAACCGTCTTGGGACGCAACGCGGAGCAACAGGCTCGTAACAGGCCGGTCACCGCATTAATTGTTGCGGGTCCGGCTCGATTCCCGGCGGCAATAGTATAATTTGCCGGGATAAATCCAGCCCGTGCCCTGCGCGAAGCATTGCTGCAAGCCACTTTTGACGGGTGTCCCGATCCGCATTGTCGGTTGCGTAGGGCCCGAATCGACGGCGGCGAGCGAAGTGCAGAGCCGCACTAATCGTTTCTTCCATCGTGCAATCGAGCGCCGTCGCGCGTTCTTCTTTGCCAATGCCGGCGGCATGGAGGGCGGAGCCGACCCGTCGGTTGCCGTAGCCTCGCGAGCGCAGGGAGCGAGCTTTCGATGCGGCAAAGGCGGCATCGTCGACATAACCGAGGCCCGAGAGCCGTTCGACGATGCGCTCGATCGGCGGATCGGTCTCATCCTGCCAACCGCGCTCTTTCAGCTTGCGCCTGAGATAGGTTGCAAGCTTGGCGCGAGAGGTTGCGAAGCGTGCGACATAGGTCAATGCAATCTCGTCGAGCGTCGCCATCGTCAGCGGGGGACGAGGTCGGCGAGGGCGTTCGGACGGGTTCACGCCATGTTTGTGCCATAGTCGCGACCCATCAGAAAGCGCCGTCTAGGTCGCGTTGTTGACGCGTGGTCGGCAGTTGGACAATTTTTCAAGCGAGATGGACTGCGTGAGCGACAGCGAATTCCAACATGATCCGATGGCACCGCCCGGTGCGACCGCGACGACCGATACGCTGCAACGCCGATTTTCCGACTTTGCAACGCTCGGCGACGCGCTGGATTATGCTGCCACGGGACACCGCGGCATGAATTTTCACGACGCGCGCGGAACCCTGCTCCAAGCTTACCCCTATGCGCAGCTGCGTGTCGATGCGCTCGCCAATGCGCGCCGCTTCATAACGCTTGGGCTCAACAAGGAAGACCGGGTCGCCATGGTTGCGGAAACCGGCCCCGAATTCGCGGCCTGCTTCTTCGGCGCCATCTATGCCGGCCTGTGGCCCGTGCCACTTCCGCTGCCGACCAGCTTCGGCGGCCGCGACGCCTATGTCGCGCAATTGCTGGTGATGCTGGAAAGCAGCGATCCGCAGCTCTTCCTGTTCCCACCCGAGCTGACGGACTTCGCGAAAGAAGCGGCCGCGGAGCGCGGCGTCGAGGGGCGCGACTGGACCACGCTTTCCGAAATTCCCGAAGCTGGCGGCGATCTGCCCGGGGCGAGCGAACACGAAATCGCCTACCTGCAATATTCGTCGGGATCGACGCGTTTCCCGCACGGCGTCGCCATCACCCACCGTGCCCTGCTCGACAATTTGCATGCCCACGGCATGGGGACGAAGCTGGAAGCCACTGATCGCTGTATCAGCTGGCTGCCCTGGTATCATGACATGGGGTTGGTCGGTTGCATGCTTTCGCCACTCGCCAACCAGGTCAGCGTCGATTACCTCAAGACCGAGGATTTTGCCCGTCGGCCGTTGGCATGGCTCGACCTCATCAGTCGCAATCCAGGCACGTCGCTCTCTTATTCGCCGACCTTCGGTTATGACATCTGCTCACGGCGGATGTCGTCGCAGACGCGAGCCGCCGATCGGTTCGACCTGTCGCGCTGGCGGATCGCCGGCAACGGCGCCGACATGATTCGGCCCGACGTCATGCAGGCCTTCGTCGACAGCTTTGCCGACGCCGGGTTCAAAGCGCAGGCTTTCTGCCCGTCTTATGGCCTTGCCGAGGCGACGCTTGCGGTATCGATCATGCCGCCGGGAGAAGGCATCCGCGTCGAATTGGTCGAAGAGAGCGAATTGTCGGGCGTCGGCACGCCGGAACAGGAGCGGCCGCGCCGCTATCGCGCAATCGTCAATTGCGGAAAGCCGGTCACCGGCATGGTCGTCGAGGTTCGCGATTCCGATGGCAAGGTTCTTGGCGACCGCGCGATCGGCAAATTGTTCTGCAAGGGGTCGTCGGTCATGGTCGGTTATTTCCGCGACGAGGAATCGACCAGGGCCTGCATGCCGGGCGATGGTTGGCTCGACACCGGCGACATGGGTTATGTCTCCAACGGCTACATCTTCATCGTCGGTCGCGCCAAGGACATGATTATCATCAACGGCAAGAACCACTGGCCGCAGGACATCGAATGGGCGGTCGAGCAATTGCCGGGCTTCAAGTCCGGCGACATTGCCGCCTTCGCGATTACCGGTCCGACCGGCGAGGAAACGCCGGCGGTCCTCGTCCACTGCCGGGTCAGCGATGCGGGAGAACGCACCAAGCTGCGCGACGATATCCGCGAACGGGTGCGCGCAATTACCGGCCTGACGCCGGTGGTCGAACTGGTACCGCCGCGCACCTTGCCGCGGACCTCCTCGGGAAAGCTTGCTCGAACCAAGGCACGAAACCTGTATCTGTCGGGCGAGATCGTGCCCTTCGACGTTGCCGCCTGACCGCTTTCGGTTGGCCTAAATACTTGCTTTGGAATGTGGCGCCGTATAATCGGCGCCCCGCAGCCCTTCGTGGGCTTCAGGACTGGCCTTTAGGGGTATAGCTCAGTTGGTAGAGCATCGGTCTCCAAAACCGAGGGTCGTGGGTTCGAGTCCCCCTGCCCCTGCCAAGTCCTGAAATCATGCTTGCGACGCACAAACCGATGGCGTTGAATTGCACAATGAGGCGCAAACGGCTTCATCTCTTGAAATGCGACCTCGGCGCCGCTAACTGCAATTCCATTCCGACATCGGAAACCCCTCTCCCCTTCCCGGCCGGTCCGGGGCGGAGGCAGGGTCTTACCGGAAAGTCGGCCAGAAGGTCGGCGACAACAAGAAAGAGTGCAAACAGGTGGCGAAAACCAGTCCTGGTCAATTCATCCGTCAAGTGCGCGCCGAGGCCGGCAAGGTCGTCTGGCCGACCCGCAAGGAAACGATCACCACCGCCATCATGGTGTTGATCATGACGTTGATGCTGGCCGCTTTCTTCCTTGGCGTCGATACGCTTCTGGCGACGATCGTCCGTTCCCTGCTCGGCCTGCTGGCCCGGTAAAAAGGCAAAATTCATGTCCCGCTGGTACATCATCCACGCTTATTCCGGTTTCGAGAACAAGGTCCGCGAATCGATCTTGAGCGAAGCCAAGCGCCTTGG
>JBDTMR010000061.1:0-9598 GCA_039934175.1 Sphingomicrobium sp. | reverse complement strand
TGACGCTCCAGCTTTGTATCGCCGATCCCGTCGATGGCGGAAAGCGCTGAAAGCGTATCGGGCTTGGTAAAGGCAACGGCACGCAAGGTGCTGTCATGGAAAATGACGTAAGGCGGCACGCCTTGCTCCTTTGCGCGGTCGCGCCGCCACGCCCGAAGCGCATCGAAAACCGGATCGGGCGGAAAGTCCCCGCCACTGCGCCTCGCGGTGCGGCTGCGCTTCGGCGGGACAGCGATCACGACCGCTTGCTCGCCCTTCAGGATCGGCTTGGCGCCGGGGCCGAAGCTCAGTCCGCCATAATCGTCGGCGCGCAAGGCGTCGCGGGCCTGCAGGCTTCGCGCGACCGGCCGGACCAACGCCAGTTCGTCGGCGTCCATGATCCCGAACACGCTCAACTTGTCGTGGCCGAACTGGCGGACCTTTTCATTATCGTCCCCGCCGAGCACCGCGGCGAGGTGCGTCACGCCGAACCGCATCTCGGTGCGAAACGACGCCGACAGGATTTTCTGGGCCACGGTCGTGACGTCGATTGTCTTGGGCGGATCGAGGCAATTGTCGCAATTGCCGCAGCTCGCTGGTGGATCCTCGCCGAAGTGGCGGAGCAGGATCGCGCGGCGACAGGTCGCGGCCTCGACGAATGCCGCCAGCGCGTTCAGGCGATCGCGCTCGCCATTGCGGCGGCCTTCCTCGACCTCGGTCTCGATCCGGCGGCGGGCGCGGGCGAAATCCTCGGCGCCCCAGAACAGCCACGCCTCGGCCGGGTCGCCGTCGCGACCGGCGCGACCTGTTTCCTGATAATATGCCTCGATCGATTTTGGCACACCGGCATGCGCGACAAAGCGCACGTCGGGCTTGTCGATGCCCATCCCGAACGCGATCGTTGCGGCCATCACCATCTCTTCGCTGTCGACGAAGGCGCGCTGGTTGCGCTTGCGGATCGGTGCGTCGAGGCCGGCGTGGTAGGCAAGGGCGGCGCGGTCGGTGCCGACGATCTGCTCGGCGATCTTCTCGGTTGCGGCGCGGCTCATTGCATAGACGATGCCGGGGCCGGGCTGGGCCTTGGACAGGCGCTTCAATTGGCCCGGCAGTCCGTCGCGCGGGACGACATGGTAACGGATGTTGGGCCGGTCGAATCCGGCGACGACCATGCCGTTTTCCGGGATCCCCAATTGCGCCAGGATGTCGGCGCGGGTGCGCCGGTCGGCGGTGGCCGTCAGCGCCAGCCGGGGGATTCCGCGATGCTGGTCGAGCAAGGAGCGGAGCAGACGATAATCGGGTCGGAAGTCGTGCCCCCATTCACTGACGCAATGCGCTTCGTCGATTGCGAACAGCGCGATGTCGACTTCGCCCATGAGATGCGAAAAACTCTCGGTCGTCGCTCGTTCCGGCGCAACGTAGAGCAGGTCGAGATGCCCGTCGCGAAGCGCATCGCGAATGGCTCGGGGGTCGCTGCTCGCGCTGGTCAAGGCAGCGGCGCGGATGCCGTTCGCCTCGGCCCCGCGCACCTGGTCTTCCATCAGCGCGATCAGCGGCGAAATCACGATTCCCGTGCCCCGCCGGATCAGCGATGGCAGCTGGTAGCACAGCGACTTGCCAGCACCGGTCGGCATCACGGCAAGGCCATGGTCCCCGGCCAATGTTCGCCGGACAACCTGTTCCTGCACCCCGCGGAATGCGGAAAAGCCGAAACGGTCGTGGAGGATCTGATGCAGGTCGGTCACAGGCGTCCCTTACGTGCCCCGAATCCTCCAACGCAAGCTTGCCCCTTGCCCGCCCGACCTGCCAAGAGGATCGGTAATGACGGTAAGCGTGGACATGGGCGTCGGGCCGGGGGGCAGCGTCGCGATTGATCTTGAGGAATTGCTGGCCACGCGCTTGCTCGTCCAGGGCAATTCGGGGAGCGGAAAGTCGCATCTGCTGCGCCGACTGCTCGAAAAGAGCGCCGGCCAGGTCCAGCAGATCGTGATCGATCCGGAAGGCGACTTCGTTACCCTCTCCGAGCGCTACGGCCATGTCGTGATCGAGGCTGCGGACCATGCTGAAAAGGATATTGCACGCATCGCGGCGCGGATTCGCGAACATCGCGCCAGCGTCGTGCTCAGCCTTGAAGGGCTCGAGGCCGAAGGGCAGATGAAATGCGCGGCGGCGTTCCTTGGCGGATTGTTCGATGCGCCGCGCGATCATTGGTATCCCGCCCTGGTGATCGTCGACGAAGCGCAATTGTTTGCGCCCGCAGGCGGCGGCGAAGTTGCCGAAGATGTGCGCCGCGCCTCGCTGTCGGCGATGACCAACTTGATGTGCCGTGGCCGCAAGCGCGGCCTTGCAGGCGTGATCGCGACTCAACGGCTCGCCAAGCTGGCCAAGAATGTCGCCGCCGAGGCATCCAACTTCCTGATGGGGCGCACCTTCCTCGACATTGACATGGCGCGCGCCGCCGACCTGCTGGGCATGGAACGGCGTCAGGCCGAACAGATTCGCGATTTGCCGCGCGGTACGTTTTTGGCGCTTGGCCCGGCGGTGAGCCGCCGACCGCTGGCGGTCGCGATCGGGGCGGTCGAAACGCAGGCGCGCTCGATGAGTCCGAAACTGATGCCCCTACCCACCGCGCCCGCCGAAAATATGCAGGACCTGCTGTTTGCGCCCGGCGCCGATCTGCCTCGGCCTGCCCCGGTTCGATCGGAACCGCGCGAATTGCCCTCGGAAGCACTCCTCCAGGCGATGGCATCGACCGCCCCGAACATCGCTGCGCCGACGGCAGAAAAAAGCGAATCCGACGTCGACGGTGTCATCACCGACGTCCTCCGCGCCATCGTTGCCGATGACAGCAGCGCGGCGCGGACAAGCGCGGTTCTGTTCCAGGATTTCGCGGTGCGCTGCCGGATGCAGGGCGTGCCTTATCCGGGAGTCGACCTGCCCGAATTCACGCGCCGCCTCTCGATGGCGCGCGCCGGCATCTACGCGACCGACGATGCCAGCTGGATTTCCGCACTCGACGTCGCGGCCAGCCTTCCCGATGACATGCTTGGCCCGTTCCTGCTGGTCGCCAAGGCCGCCCGTGAAGGCGCGCCTTGCCCCAGCGACGAGGCGATAGCGGCAAGCTACGGCACCGCAAGCCTCGGCCGCGCACGACGCCTGATCCAATATATCGAAAGCCGCGACCTCATCGTCAGCCGCACCGATCTGGCTGGAAAGCGCAGCATTGCGATCCCCAGTCTCGGCTGGGCGACCGCCTCTACCTAGGCGTCTTCGGCTTCGCGCTCCGCCGCCTGCCGATTCCACAATTCCGCGTAGAGTCCATTCTTCGCCAAAAGCTCGCCGTGCGTCCCGCGTTCGGCGACCTTGCCATCGTCCAGCACGATGATCTGGTCGGCGTTGGCGATTGTCGACAGGCGATGGGCGATGATGATCGATGTTCGGCCGCGCGCGGCGGCGTTGAGCGTCGCCTGGATTGCTTCTTCGGTTCGGCTGTCGAGCGCACTGGTCGCCTCGTCGAGGATCAGCACCGGCGGATCCTTGAGCAGGGTGCGGGCGATGGCGACGCGTTGCTTCTCGCCGCCCGACAATTTCAATCCGCGTTCGCCGACCATTGATTCATAGCCATTGGGAAGCGCGGCGATGAAGGTATCGATCGACGCGCCGCGTGCTGCTCCCTCGATCTCTTGCTGCGACGACCCTTCGCGGCCGTAGCCAATATTGTAACCGATGGTGTCGTTGAACAACACCGTGTCCTGCGGAACGATCCCGATCGCGCCGCGCAAGCTGGCCTGCGTGACCGCCGAAATGTCCTGCCCGTCGATGCTAATTTGCCCCGAGGTCGGTTCGTAAAAACGGTACAGCAAGCGCGCCAGCGTCGACTTGCCCGCCCCCGACGGTCCGACCACGGCGAGGCTGGTCCCAGCCGGAACGTCGAGCGAGACGCCCTTCAGGATGATTCGCTCGGCCTCGTAACCGAAGGCGACATTGTCGAAGCGGATCGCGCCGTCGGTGACGATCAGCGGTTCGGCGTTCGGTACATCGACGATTTCGGCCTCGGTATCGAGCAGGTTGAACATCTGCTCCATGTCGATCAGCCCCTGCTTGATCGAACGATAGACCCAGCCGAGCATGTCGAGCGGGCGAAACAGCTGCAGCAGCAATCCATTGACCAGCACCACGTCGCCCGGGGTGAATTGGCCCTTGCTCCAGCCCCAGACGGTATAGGACATCGCACCGCCCATCATCAGCGCCGTAATCAGCGCCTGACCGATGTTGAGCCAGGCCAGGCTCGTCTCATTCTTGACTGCCGATCGGGCATAGGCCGCGATCGCCTGATCGTAGCGCCGGGCCTCGCGTTCCTCGGCGCCGAAATATTTGACGGTTTCATAGTTCAGCAGGCTGTCGACCGCGCGCCCGATCGCCTGGTTGTCGACCTCGTTCATGTCGCGGCGAAGCTGGTTGCGCCAGTCGGTCACCCAGCGCGTAAAAGCGATATAGCCGACTACCATGACCAACGTCGCAACGACCAGACCCGGGCCGAACTTGAAGAAGAAGATGACGCAGATGGCGGTCAACTCGATCAGGGTCGGGGCGATATTGAACAGGATGAAGTAGAGCATCATGTCGATGCTCTTGGTGCCGCGTTCGACGATCTTGCTGAGCGATCCGGTGCGCCGCTCAAGGTGGAAGCGCAGGCTTAGTGCGTGGATGTGCCGGAACACGCGCGCCGCCAATCGCCGCGCCGCATCCTGCCCGACCTTCTCGAACACCGCATTGCGCAAATTGTCGGCAAGCACGCCGCCGAAACGGGCGGCGGCATAAGCGGCGACCAGCATTATCACGACCTGAGCGCCAGCCGCCGTTGCGGACGCCGCCGGCCCGCTCATCGCGTCGACGACCCATTTCATGGCGTAGGGAACGGTCAGTCCAATCGCCTTGCCGAGCAGGACCAGCGCAAGCGCGATCACGACCCTGAGCCGAAGCGCGGTTGCATTCTTCGGCCACAGCATCGGCAGGAAGCGCAACAGGACGGCAATGTCGCCCTTGGCCTTAGGATCGGTGGGAAGGGCGTCGCGCATCGCTGTTGCACGTAGGCATCGCAGGGCCGTGCTTCAATCGATTGCGACGAACCGATTGGAACATCTTCGTTAATTGCCGAGTTTAGCAGCCATTGAACGAGGGACATTCGATATGGGACCGGCAGCTTACGTGATCGCAATTTTGGGATGTGCCGACGGCGGCGCATCGTGCCAGACCGTTGCCACCATGTCCGCGCGCTACGAAAGCCCGGCCCAGTGCGCCGCGGCTCGCGAATCCGTCCTCGACGCCAATAGCGACCTGGATTTCCCCACCCTTGTTGCGGAATGTCGCGCGTCGGGCGCGACGCCCGCTTCGGCAAAGTCCACGAATCAGAGCCAAACGAACGCTGTCGCTGCCTGACGCTACGGAAACCATCTGATCGGTACCGCCTGATGTTTTCTCGCGACGGCTAGACAGCGTTCGACGGTCGGTTCATGTCCCGATGGCATGCTCGGCCAACACCCCCCTGACATTCCACCGCTGGGTCCGATTTCTTGGCTGGTGCTCAAATCCTGCCTGGCTTGGTACAAGCTCGCCGGCTGGAAGGCGGTCGGCACACTGCCCGACGCTCCCAAGATGGTCATCATCGGCGCTTCGCACACTAGCAATTGGGACTTCTTGGTCTTTCTCGGCACCGTTCATGCGGTCGGTCGGCAAGTTCGCTTCATTGGCAAGAATAGTTTGTTCAAGGGAGCAAAAGGAGGTTTCTTCCGGGCGCTCGGCGGCGTTCCCGTTGACCGGACGTCGCGCCAAGACCTCGTCAGCCAGACCGTCGAGCAATTTGCCAAGCACGACGTTTTTGTTTTGATCGTTGCCGCCGAAGGAACGCGCGACCGAACCGACAAGTGGAAGACCGGTTTCTACCATATCGCACGCCAGGCCGGGGTTCCGATCGTCTGCGCTGGCCCGGACTATCCCACGAAAAAAGGGATCTTCGGCCCCGTCATCTGGCCGACCGGCGATTACGACAGGGACATGAAACCGGCATTTGATTTTTTCCGATCATTGCATCCCCTGCATCCGGAAAGAGCGGCATTCCCCGATCAACGCCATGATTAAAATCGGCAATTCCACCATTAGTTGGCGGTAATTCACACCAATGCCTCCGATCCCGGCCGACGTTTCCATTGAATAATAACGACATTTTTCAATTGGCACGCTCCCTGCATTGACTGATGTATCCCCGGTTGTCGGGGTCAAAAGGGAGAATGACCGTGATCTTTTCGTTTGTTTCGAGCCGCGACGCTGCCGTCGCTTTCGCCGCCGCCTTCATCAGCGCGATGCTGTTCGTCTCTGCCGCTGTCGGACCGCTGCCCCTCGCATAACCCACCACCTGGAGTTTCGACTATGAACGGACGTTTTGTCCTCAACCGTGAGCAATCCAAGGTCATGGGCGTCGCCGCAGGCCTCGCCGATTACACCGGAGTCGACGCCTTGCTCATTCGCCTCGGCATGATCGTCCTGACGATGGTCACCGGGCCGGTCATGATCTTGCTTTACATCCTCACCGGCTGGTTGGCCGCCGACCGCTAGGGCGCGTCTGACCCTATCTCTTCAACGATCTCGGGCGTATGGTGACGACAAGGTCCTATCAGGAGACTCGCGATGGAACGCCAAGGGGACGAAGTCCACGTCAGCGAAGAAGAAGCCAGCGCCGGGTCACAGCCGCATATCATGCGCTATGTTCTGGGCATCTCGCTGATCCTGGTCGTTGCCCTGATGTCAGTGGTCTGGATCGTCGGGTCGGTTACCAGGTAGCAGTTCCAACTGTTGCTTTAGCGCAACGTTCATTCGGTCACTTATCGCTAATCTGCGTTAACCCATTCCTTTAACAAGCCGCATCCTGAAGCCTAGTGCGTCTGGCGCCTTTGCGCCGCGAAAGGATGCGCATGGTGCGGATGGTATGGATCGCTTTGGCGGGTCTCTCGCTTGGTTGCGGCGAAATGGCTGCGGCGCAGACGGTAATCGGCACCGAAAGCGCGCCCGGCCGCTATAATCGGCTTCGAGAACTCGGGTCGCGCGGGCCAACAATCTTCGCTCCCGCAAGCCCGGACGTCCTTGGCACCGCGGCAATCGGCGCCGGCGTGACCTTTTACGACGCCCGCTTCCGCCGCGTCTCCAACACCGACCTCGATCATCCCCTGGTCCAGCTGCTCGCAGCGCCCCTGGCCGGACTGTCGCCCGAAGCGCAGTTGGTTCGCGCCCAAGCCGACGTGCTTGCGCGCGTTCGCTGGAGCCGTGATCTCGACAATATGCAGGTAGCCGATTTCTGGTCGAACGCCGGCGAAACGCTCGAACGCGGAACGGGCGACAGCGAAGATATTGCGATCGCAACGATGCAAGTGCTCAAGGCCGCCGGGTTCGACGGGCGCAATCTGTATATTTCCATCGGCCGCGACCGAAAGGTTGGGCAGCATATTGTCCTGCTCGCGCGGACAGCATCGGGTTTCATGATGCTCGACGATCGTATCCGGCATCCTGTTTCGGCGCGTGGAAGCCAGAATTTCACGCCGATCTTCACGATCGGGCAGGGAAAAAGCTGGATCCATGGTCACCGCCGTGAATCGATGACGGCGCATGCCAGCGCTCAGTAAGGCTTGAGCTTTTCGCTTTTGAAGCGTTAGGTTTGATCCACCTCTAGGAGATCGAACCATGCGCCGCCTGTCCGCTTTCAC
Source organism: Sphingomicrobium sp. (assembly GCA_039934175.1). GTDB lineage: Bacteria > Pseudomonadota > Alphaproteobacteria > Sphingomonadales > Sphingomonadaceae > Sphingomicrobium. The sequence goes on along the minus strand of JBDTMR010000061.1, from coordinate 1,868 downwards.
GCTCATTGCCGCTATTGCGCTTTCGCCCGCAGCAGCGGCTCTTCCGCAAGGCTCGAAAGCGCCCGATTTCGCAACACAAGGTTCCGTCGGCGGAAAGACATTCCGGCTTCATTTGAAGGAACAGCTGCGCAAAGGGCCGGTGGTTCTCTATTTCTTCCCCAAAGCGTTCACCGAAGGCTGCACCCTGGAGGCGCGCGCATTCAGCGAAGCGATGCCCGAATTCCGCAAGGCGGGTGCCCAGGTCATCGGGATGAGCGCCGACGATCTGCCGACGCTCGCGCGTTTCTCGACCGAAGAGTGCCGCAGCGCATTTCCGGTGGCACAGGCGACGCCGGCAATGATCAAGGCTTATGACGTCGCGCTCAAGGCACGCCCATCGATCACCGGCCGGACGTCGTTCGTGATTGCGAAGAACGGCCGGATCACGATGGTTCACGACGACATGAAGTGGAACGAGCATGTCGCCCGCGCCCTGGCTGCCGTGAAAGCGCTGAAACGTTAGTCGACCGACCGACTGGGCGGACATTTGCGGGATCGCTCCACGCGTGACATCCTGCTCGGCATGAAATCCTTCACCGAATTCTGGCCTTATTATCTGCGCGAACATTCGAAGCCGTCGACCCGGGCATTGCATTATGTCGGAACCTCGTTGGTGGTTCTCCTCGCGTTCGCCGCGGCCTTCACCGGTCGGATGATCCTGTTCGCGATGCTGCCGATCGCCGGATATTCCTTTGCGTGGATCGCCCATTTTGCGGTGGAGAAGAACCGGCCGGCCACGTTCAAGCATCCTTTGTGGTCGCTCGCGGCGGATTTCAGGATGTGGGCGCTTTGGATCTCGCGGCGACTGGGACCGGAACTCGATCGTGCCGGCGTCGTTCGCGACGGATGATCGAACAACTCTTTGCGGCAACCGCGCTGGTTCTAGCCACCGTCGCGATCCACGGGATTGGCCTGATGTACCTGTCTCGCGCGTTGAAACTGGAAGAGCGCGAGGAGCAACATCTCAGCGTCCATGATTTTCGAACCCTTGGTTTCACGCTGATGCTCGTGCTCGCCCTCTTCGTGATCCATGGCATCGAAATCTGGCTGTACGCGGGGGTTTATTTCCTGGCTGGCGCAATGCCCGATTTCGCGCGAGCCCTCTATTTCTCGACCATTACCTACGGCACGGTCGGGTATGACGACGAAGGGCTGCACAAGACGTGGCAGATGGTGGCCGCCATCGAAGGCATCAACGGAATCATATTGCTGGGCTGGTCGACGGCGTTTTTCGTCCGAGTGATTGGGCGATTGGGCCGGCAGGACGGAAATTAAGCGCGCCAATCCGGGTCGGTGCGGCTATCATACGCCCGGGCATCACGCCCGCGATCGGAAACGACCATGGCGAAAAGCCAGAAGAAATCGAACAAGGAAGTACGCAAGCCCAAGGCCGAAAAGCCGAAAAAGCAGAATGCGTCGAACCCGTCGACCAAGGACGGCGTAGTTCGCGGACTGGACAATATGAAGAATTGAGCTGCCGCCAGCGATGACGACGTACTCGCCGCGCATCCTGGTCGATGCCGACGCCTGTCCGGTCAAGGACGAGATCTACAAGGTCGCGTGGCGGCGCGGGGTGGCGGTGGTCATCGTAAGCAACAGCCATTTGCGCATTCCCGACCATCCGCTGATCAAGCGGGTGGTGGTCAGCGACGGCTTCGATGCTGCCGACGACTGGATCGCCGAAACCGCGGGTGCGGCGGACGTCGTCGTCACTGGCGACATCCTGCTGGCCGACCGCTGCTTGAAGGCTGGCGCCAGCGTGATCGCGCCCAACGGCAAGCCGTTCACCGCGGGCAGCATCGGCGGGGCGATCGCGACGCGGGCGATCA
>JBDTMR010000060.1:0-9605 GCA_039934175.1 Sphingomicrobium sp. | reverse complement strand
TCGGCGCAACCACGCGGCAGGGGCTGCTGACCACCCCATTGCGCGATCGCTTCGGAATCCCGATCCGGCTCAATTTCTACTCGGTCGAGGAGCTGGAACAGGTCGTCCGCCGCGCCGCGCGTTTGCTTGGCGCACCGACCACGGCGGAGGGCGAACATGAAATCGCCCGGCGCAGTCGCGGGACGCCTCGGATCGCCGGCCGTCTGCTCCGCCGGGTTCGCGATTTCGCCCATGCCGCGGGGGCCGATGCGATCGACGCGGGCGTTGCCGACCGCGCGCTGCACCGGTTGGAGATCGATGCGCTCGGCCTCGATTCGATGGATCGTCGCTATTTGATGATGATCGCCGACCTTTATGGCGGCGGGCCGGTCGGGATCGAAACACTGGCGGCGGGGTTGAGCGAACCGCGCGATACGCTGGAAGACGTCGTCGAACCTTATCTCATTCAGCTTGGCCTCATCGCCCGCACGGCACGGGGTCGTTGCCTTAATGGCCGCGGCTGGACGCATCTCGGGCTCAATCCGCCCGCGGGCAGCCAGACCGGCCTGTTCGATCCGGAGAGTAAGTGATGAGCCTGTTGATCGCGTCCTTGTTTGCCGCCCAGGCTGCCGCCGCCCCGGCCGCGCCCGATTATGCCACGCCCGCCAGCTGGCTCTGCCTGCCGGGCCGCACCGACGTCTGCTCGACGCCGCTCGCGACCACGGCGCTGACCCCGGCGGGGTACGGATCGAACGGCCCGTCCACTATCGCCAAGGACAGCGGCGTCGATTGCTTCGTGGTTTATCCCACGGTTTCGCGTGACAATGGCCTCAACAGCGACCTAAACCCCGGCGACAGCGAGGAAAAGGCATCGATGGCGATCCAGTTCGCCCGCTTCGCCAGCGCCTGCAAAATCTACGCGCCGATGTACCGATCGATGACGGTCGGCGCGGTTGCCGTTGCGGCGGCGGGCGGCGACGTCACCCAACCGGCGCGGATCGCCTATCTCGACGTGCGCTCTGCGTGGCGCGATTTCCTTGCCAACCGCAACAAGGCCCGCCCCTACGTCCTGATCGGCCACAGCCAAGGCGCGTTGATGCTGCAATTGCTGATCGCCAACGATATCGAAGGGCGGCCTGAGGCCAAGCAGATGAAGCTTGCCATCATTCCAGGGTTCAACGTCTTCGTCCCGGCTGGAAAACGCGTCGGCGGCACCTTCAAGTCGACCCCGGTCTGCGCCAGTGCGAACGAGACCGGCTGCGTCCTGACCTGGACCAGCTATCGCGAGAAGAATGCCCCGCCGCCCGGCGCCATGTTCGGTTACGCCGACAAGCCCGGAATGACCGTCGCCTGCACCAATCCGGGCAATCCGGGATCGACCGGCTGGGTCGACTTCGACAGCTATTGGTACGCCCGGTCGACCCAGCCGGTCCCCGGTGGGCCGATCCAGTGGTCGAGCCAGGGCGCGCCGCCGACCCCCTACGTCCGCACCGAAGGCCTGGCCTCCGGTCGCTGCGTCACCGATGGCCCGCGCGGCTATCTGTCGATCCGAACCAATGCCGACCCATCCGACAAGCGCACCGACCGCATCGGCGGCGAAGTCGGCATGGCCGGTTTCTTCATTCCCGGCTGGGGCATGCATTTGGCCGACATGAACGTCGCCCAGGGCGACCTGGTCCGGCGCGTCGAAGCGTTGAACGGTCAAGTGCCCCGCGGAAGGGTTCAGGCGCGCTAACAGGGTTGCCCCACGACTCCCGCCTTGGGTAGAGCCTCAGGCATGACGACTTCCCCATTCAACACACCTTATCGCGGCGGCTTCGTCGGCTCGACGCATCATTTCGCGCTGACCGTCTATTTCGAGGACACCGACACCGCGGGTATCGTCTATTACGCCAATTATCTGAAGTTCATGGAACGGGCGCGCTCCGACATGCTGCGCGCCGCCGGGATCGACCAGCGCGCCGCAAAGGACGATGGTGTCGGCGTCTATGCCGTTGCCGAAGCGAACGTCAAATATCGCCTCCCCGCCAAGCTTGGCGACGATTTGCTGATCGTGTCTACGGTGCGCGACGTTCGCGCAGCGTCGGTTCATATTCATCAGCGAGTCATGCGCGGCGGCCGACCATTGGCGGATGGACAGATTACCGCAGCTTTTCTTGGACCCGACGACCGGCCGCGCCGACAGCCGCGCGAATGGGTCGACGCTTTTCGACAGTTGATTGTGAGGGACGATGCCTGAATTTTCCGCCAGCACCGACATGATGAGCCCGATGGCGCTCTTCCTTCACGCCGATCTGGTCGTGAAGATCGTCATGCTTGGCCTGCTCGCCGCCAGTGTCTGGACGTGGGCGATCATCTTCACCCACTCGCTTCGCCTTCGCCGGATCAACCGCGCGTCGGAGAAATATGAAGCCGAGTTCTGGGCCGCCGACGACATCGACGCCTTCCATACCAAGCGTGCCAACGACAAATTGCCGATCGCGACCGTCCTCGCCGCCGGGCTCGATGAATGGCGCCGCTCGACCCGGTCGCGGACCATCGACCGTTCCGGCACTCGCGAGCGACTGTCGACCCGGATGAGCGCCGCCGCCGCCGCCGAACTCGACGACCTTGGCGAACGGCTCAACATCCTCGCCACCGTCGGATCGGTCGCGCCGTTCGTCGGCCTGTTCGGCACGGTGTGGGGGATCATGCGCAGCTTCACCTCGATCGCCGCGTCGAACAACACCAGCCTGGCCGTCGTCGCGCCGGGCATTGCCGAGGCGCTGTTCGCCACGGCCATCGGCCTGTTCGCGGCTATCCCGGCGGTCATCGCCTATAACCGGCTGAGTCACGGCCTCGATCGGCTCGAAGCTCGCCTCGGCCGCTTTTCCGATCGTTTTCATGCCACGCTGAGCCGCGAGCTCGAGGCGGACGCCTGATCGATGGGCGCCTCCCTTCCCTCCCGCGGTCGCGGCCGCTCGCGCCGCGCGCCAATGGCGGAGATCAACGTCACGCCATTGGTCGACGTAATGCTGGTGCTGCTGATCATCTTCATGATCACCGCGCCGCTGATGGTCGCTGGCGTTCCGGTCGACCTTCCCGAAAGCCGGGCCAAGGCGCTCGACCAGGACGTAAAGCCGGTCCAGATCGCGATCGACAAGGACGGCGCCATCTTCGTTGACGACCAGCCGATCCGCGATGACGAACTCAGCCAGAAGCTGGCCAAGATCGCCGCCTTGCCCGAACCGCCCGAGGGCCGCCGCATTTTCCTGCGCGCCGACAAGGGGCTGGAATATGGCAAGGTCATGCGGGTGATGGGCGAACTCAACCGTGCCGGCCTCAACCGCGTCGCGATGGTATCGGTTGGTCAGGAGGGTCCGTGACCTCGGCGCGCGCCGAATGGACCGGCGTCGGCGCGGCGCTGATTTTCCACGTCGCGCTGATCGCGGCGCTTTCGCTCAGCCTCGCCAAGCTCGACCGCGATCCTGAACCGCCATCGATGCAGGTCGACCTCGTCGATGAAGTCGACTTCGAATCCGCCGCGCCGCAAGCGGTCGCCGAACAAGGCAGCCCACCGCCGCAAGAGGTCGAGCCGCTCCCCGAGCCCGACCAATCACTTCCGACAACCCCGCCGCCGCCGACCCCGCACGAGGTGCCACAACCGACCATCACAAAGACGCCGCCATTGCCGCGACAGCCACCGCGCCCGGTCGCCAAGCCCCAACCGCGCGTCGCCGCGAAAGCACCCCAACGTCCAGCCGTAAAGCCCGACAAAGCCGCCCGTCGCGCCGGGCTGGGTGACGACTTCCTGTCAACGCTGGACGACGATCTGTCGCCGCGTGCCGGCGCATCGAAACCGGCCGCGCCGACTTTTAATGCGACGGCCCGGGCCAGCATCGGTTCTGCCATCGCCACACAGGCCCAGCGCTGCGCCAATCGCGAACCGTTCATCGGCGAAGGTGCGGACCAGGTTCGGCTGACGATCAATCTGCAATTCGCGCGTTCGGGCCGCCTTTCGCGTCCGCCGCGCGTTACCGCCATGTCGGGCGACGCCGGTTTGCGCGCCAAATATGGCGAATTGCTCGAGGATCAGGTCAGCCGCATCTTTACCGACTGCGCACCGTTTCGACTGCCGCCGGACCTTTATGACACGGACAACGGCGGCTGGAGAGATACGACCATTAACTATAGGGTGAAGAAATGATCAGGAACCTCATGCTCATCGGCCTCGCCTTTGGCCTCTCGACCGCCGCTTATTCGCAGGACGAGAACGACATTCCCGAAGTCGTTGGCGGCAGCGTCCGCACCGCGCAGGCCATCGCCGTCCCGGCGATGCCAGCCGCGCCCGGTGCCTCCGATGCGCTCGGTCGTCAGATTGCCGACGTGGTGGCGTCCGATCTTCGGTCAACCGGCGCCTTCACGCCGATCGGCCCGAATGGCATTCCGGGCTATTCCTTTCCAGAAGCGACCTCGCCCAATTACGGCCAATGGCGCAACAGCGGCGTGTCCGCCCTCGTCGCGGGTTATGTCGAACCGCGCGGCGACGGCCGGATTACGGTCGCCTGCTATCTGCATGACGTCACCGCCGGTCGCCAATTGACCAGCCAGGGCTTCGTCGTTGCCCCCGCCGACTGGCGCCGCGCGGCCCACAAATGCGCCGACGCCATCTATGCGCGATTGACCGGCGAACAGCCATTCCTCGACACCCGGATCGTCTACGTCGCCGAAACCGGCCCCAAGACCAACCGGATGAAGCGCATTGCGCTGATGGATTCCGACGGGTCAAACTTGCGTTACCTGACCCCGGCGAAGACCGCGGTGACGATGCCGCGCTTCAGTCCGCGCGGCGATCGTCTGGTCTACACCGGCACACTGGCGCGCAAGCCGCGCGTCTTTGTCGTCGATATTGCCTCGGGCCGGGAGCGATTGCTGGTGCCGGGCGGGGCGATTACCTTTGCCCCGCGCTTTTCGCCGAATGGGCGCGACATCGTCTTTTCGTGGGCGAATAACGGCAACACCGACATTTACGTCGTTGGTGCCGATGGCGGCAGCCCGCGCCGATTGACCAGCGCGCCGGGCGTCGACACCTCGCCCAGTTTTTCGCCCGATGGCCGCCAGATCGTCTTCGAAAGCGACCGTGGCGGTACCCAGCAGCTTTATGTGATGGGGTCGGATGGCTCTGGCCAGCGCCGGATCAGCTTTGGCGGCGGCCGCTATGCATCGCCTGTGTGGAGCCCCAAAGGCGACCAGATCGCGTTCACCCGTATCGCCGGAAGCTTTAACATCGGTGTGATGAATGCCAGTGGCGGCGGCATGCGAATCCTCTCGAACGGCTGGCAGGACGAGGGGCCCAGCTGGGCCCCCAACGGTCAGTTCGTTCTGTTTCACCGGACGGCGCAGGGCAGCGGTAACGCGACGCTCTATGCGGTCCCCATCACTGGCGGCCAACCGCGCCGCATTCCAACGCCGCAGGGCGGTTCCGACCCCAGCTGGTCGCCGCTCAACAATTGATCGACCCTTTCAGGAGAAAGAAAATGCGCAAATTCCTCATCATCGGATCAGCCGCGGTCGCGCTGACCATGACCAGCGCCTGCACTCGCAAGATGGCGCCGGAAAATATCCCGCCCGCCACCCAGGGCCCCGCGACCGACCCCAATGTCGATCCCCGCGACGTCGAACTGACCGAACTTCCGGCGATGCAGGCCGATTTGATCGCCAAGGCCGGGTCGGACACGGTCTATTTCGGGACCGACAAATATGAGCTCGACGAATCGTCGCGCGCGACGCTTGCGGCGCAAGCCAAGTGGTTGCTTGCCAATCCGCGTGTCCGTGCCTCGATCGAAGGTCATGCCGACGAACGTGGCACCCGCGAATATAATATGGCGCTTGGGGAACGACGGGCCAATGCGACCCGCGATTTCCTGGCGTCGCAAGGTGTTCAGGCGGATCGCCTGCTGGTCACCAGCTGGGGCAAGGAACGCCCGGTTGCGGCCGGCTCGGATGAAACCGCCTGGGCGCAGAACCGCCGCGCGGTGACCGTCATTGTAAGGTAATATAAGCAGTCGGACCCGGCACGGATGAAGCGTGCCGGGTCTCCGGCTCAGTTAGGCTGCGTGGCGACCCAGTGCCGCGCTGCCCAACCATGCGCGGGCTTCGCGCTGGGCTTCGGCAATCTCGCGCGCGGTCATTTCGATCGAGATTTCAGCCCGGCAATGCTGCGATCGGGTATCGCCCGACAAGGCCGCAAGGTTGAACCATTTGTGCGCTTCGATCAGGTCGACGGTGATGCCCCCGCGTCCGGTCGAATAGGTTACCCCCAGATCGTAAAGCGCGTCGACCTTGCCGTTCGCGGCGTCGGCCAGTCGGCTACGAAGAAGGAATTCTGCACCCTTGTCGCTGATTGCCATGAAAACTTGCTCCCCTGTTCCTGCTGACAGGGTTTTCGGCGTCACATGGTAATCAAATGGTTAACGCCGAAATCACCAATCGCCCAACCTGTTGCTTAAACGACACGAACATTGTCGATCAGGCGAATTTTACCGAGGAAGGACGCGGCGATCAGTCGTCCACCGTCGCGATAATCGCTGAGTGGTTTCAGGCTGTCACCATCGACATAGGCAAGATAATCGGTCGGTCCGAAGCCCGCCTGTTCGATCGCGCTCACCGCTTCGTCTAGCGCTGCCCCCACATCCTTACCTTCCGAAATGCCGTGCGCCGCTTCGTCCAGGGCGCGTTTCAGCGCCGACGCCTTGTGCCGGTCGGCGTCGGCCAGAAGCGCATTGCGCGACGACATCGCCAGCCCATCCTTCTCGCGAACGGTCGAATGGCCAGTAATTGTGATCGCAAGTCCAAGGTCGCGCGTCATTTGCCGGATCACCGCCAGCTGCTGCCAGTCCTTGTCCCCGAAGATCGCGACATCGGGCGTGGTCGCAATGAACAATTTGGCGACAACCGTCGCAACGCCATCGAAATGGCCGGGCCGATGCGCGCCCTCCCATCGGTCGCTGACTCCGGCAACACGGATGTTGGTCGCAAAGCCGTTAGGATAGAGATCGCTGACAGTGGGTAGCCACACTGAATCGCATCCCGCAGAATCCAGCTTGTCCAGATCGTCCGCTTCCTGCCGCGGGTAGCGGTCGAGATCGGCCTTGTCGTTGAACTGAAGCGGATTGACGAAAATCGTTGCAACGACGCGGTCCGCCAGCGTCCGCGCCGTCGCCACCAATGCCAGATGGCCGTCGTGCAGCGCGCCCATGGTCGGCACCAGGGCGACCCGCTCGCCAGCCTTGTGCCAATCGTCGATCAACGAGCGCAAGGCGATGGATTCACGAAGGATTTGCATGCGATTCAGCCCTTCGATAGAGCGTTGACCAAGGGGGCGCGCGTTGGGGGCGCCGGGATTTCAATAAGGGGCGCCGAGGCCATGGGCCAGCCGCATTTCATCGTCTTCGCCAATGAAAAGGGCGGCACCGGCAAGTCGACGACGGCGGTGCACACCGCGGTCGCGCTCGCCGCGTCGGGTCGCCGCGTCGCCGCGCTCGATCTCGATACCCGCCAGCGCACGCTGACCCGCTACCTCGAAAACCGAGTCAAGACGATCGACCGCCTGAGCGAGAAGCTGCCCCAACCCACGTTTGAAGTGCTCGAACAACTCGACGTCGAAGGACTGGAAGCTGCCATCGCGCGGCTTTCCGCCAATGCCGAGGTGATCGTCATCGACACGCCGGGCCGCGACGATGAGCTTGCCCGCGCCGCCATCCTGAAGGCGGATACGCTGGTCACGCCGATGAACGACAGTTTCGTCGACCTCGACCTGATCGGCCAGGTCGATCCCGAGACCTTCAAGGTGACCAAGCCCAGCTTCTATTCGGAGCTGATCTGGAACAGCCGCACCCAGCGCGCCAAGCTGAGCGGCAAGAGTGTCGACTGGGTCGTGCTTCGCAACCGCCTCCAGCATATCGATTCGCACAATCTTCGCCGCGTCGGCGCCGCACTCGACGAACTCGCCCGCCGCGTTGGCTTTCGCGTGATCCCGGGGCTCGGCGAACGAGTGATCTATCGCGAACTTTTCCCCAAGGGTCTTACTCTGCTCGACCTCAAACAGATTGGCGACGCCGGCATCGCACATGTCGCGGCGCGCCAGGAATTGCGCGAGATGGTGTCGGGCCTTTCGGTTCCCGACGCCGATCTGGCCGCCGCCTGAGAAAGTCTTCATGGTGACTCATACTTTCCACCCCTCGATCCTGCGCGAATATGACGTTCGAGGAATTGTCGACGAAACGCTCAGCGAAGCCGACGCCCGAGCGCTCGGTCGGAGCTATGCTGCGCTCGCCGTCGGCGAAGGTGCGCGCAGCGTCGCGGTAGGCCGCGATGGGCGCTTGCATAGCCCGCGACTGGAAGATGCCCTGGTTGACGGACTGACGCGCGGCGGGCTCGACGTCGTGCGGATTGGACTCAGCGCCTCGCCAATGCTCTATTTCGCGGCCGAGACGCTTGCCGTCGATGGCGGCATCCAGGTTACCGGAAGCCACAATCCTGGCGACTATAACGGCTTTAAGATGTCGCTGAACGGACGTTCGGTATTCGGCGAAGAGATTCAGGCGCTCGGCCGCCGCGCCGCCGCGGGAGAGTGGAGCGATGGCGCGGGCCAAGTCACCGACACCGACGTGTCGGCGGATTATCTCGACGCGCTCATGCGCGGTTTCGACGGAAGCGCGTTCAAAATCGGTTGGGATGCCGGCAATGGCGCGGCCGGTCCGATCCTGGAACGCCTGCTGGAAAGACTGCCTGGCGAGCATCACGCCATCTTCACCGATGTCGACGGCACGTTCCCCAACCACCATCCCGACCCGACGGTCGAAGCCAATCTGGAAGATTTGAAGAAGCTCGTTGCCGACAAAGGCCTCGACTTCGGGATCGCATTCGACGGCGACGGCGACCGCATTGGCGCGGTCGACGGCGAAGGTCGCGTGATCTGGGGTGACCAGTTGCTGATGATCCTGGCCGGACCCGTCCTCAAGGCGGTACCGGGCGCGACCATCATCGCTGACGTCAAGGCAAGCAAAACGTTGTTCGAACGCGTCGCCGAACTGGGCGGCAAACCGCTGATGTGGAAAACGGGGCACAGCCTGATCAAGGCGAAGATGAAGGAAACCGGCTCACCCTTGGCGGGCGAGATGAGCGGTCACATCTTTTTCAAGCATGAATGGTATGGGTTCGACGATGCGCTTTACGCCGCGATCAGGCTGATCCGCGCCGTCACCGCAAGTGGCCTGACGCTGACACAAATGCGCAGTGCAATGCCGCAAAGTGTCGCAACGCCCGAACTTCGCTTCCCTGTCGATGCCGCGCGCAAGTTCGCGATCCCGGTCGAGATCGAACAGCGCCTTCGCCAATCTGGGGCGGAGGTCGACCATACCGACGGCGTTCGCGTAACCACCCCTGATGGCTGGTGGCTCCTTCGCGCATCAAACACACAGGACGTTCTGGTGGCGCGCGCCGAAGCTGAGGATCAAGTCGGGCTCGACCGCCTGGTTGCAGCCATCGACGCCGAACTGGCCGAAAGCGGCGTGTCGCGCGAAGGCAACGCTAACCACTAAAGCGTTACATTTCCGCAACAACCGCTTCACGTCCCCGTCATATTA